>JBBRHJ010000255.1:0-5541 GCA_038222885.1 Bacteroidales bacterium
AGCTTTTGCCAATATTTATCGTAATTTTTCCTTTACACTACGGGCGAAAATAAATGGCGAAATGCCTAAACCTGAATGGTTAGATTATCCTGGAGTGGAAGATGGAATTCGTGGAATGAAATTTATTGATGCTGTAGTGGAGTCGGGTTATAATGACGACATAAAATGGTTTCCGTTTGATTAACAGAGATGTTACAGTTATCTGAAAATACTGAGTATTTAGATAGAAATAATGTACAGTAATCACAGAAAAAACTAATAATAGAACGCAGATAAACGCTGATTTTACGAATAAAAAACGGATAAGAATTTCGACAAGTCGAAATGATTTTCATTCAACCATTGTATTATGAGTCATGCTTGCATGACTTAAATCCGTCTAAATATTATCCGTTTTTTCCCGCTTTATCCGTAAAATCAGCGTTCTATTCTTTTTTTAATGCGATATTCTATTCTTAAAATTAATTATATTCTTAAAATAATTTAAAATTATGAGCAGACCAGTTACATTATATACCGGACAGTGGGCCGATTTATCTATAGAAGAAATATGTGAGAAAGCCCAAAGTTTTGGGTATGAAGGACTTGAGCTTTGCTGCTGGGGCAATCATATCGAAATTGACAAAGCCGATCAAGATTATTGCAATAGTCGCAAAGCATTATTGGCAAATTACAATCTTAAATTAGTGGCAATTTCTACCCATTTAGTTGGGCAATGTGTTTGCGATTTGATCGACGAGCGTCATAAAGGAATTTTGCCGGATTATATATGGGGCGATGGTGAACCAGAAGGAGTTAGACAACGTGCTGCGGCAGAGATTATTAAAACTGGAAAAGTTGCTAAAATGTTGGGACTTGATACTGTAATTGGTTTTACAGGTAGTTCTATCTGGCACATGTTGTACGCTTTCCCGCCTGTAAATCAGGAAATGCTGGACAAAGGTTATGATGATTTTGCAAAACGCTGGATTCCGATATTAGATGAATACCAGAAGTTAGGCGTAAAATTTGCCTTGGAAGTACATCCTTCCGAAATAGCCTTTGATATTGAAACCGCTCGTCGTGCATTAAAAGCTGTGAATAATCATCCTGCTTTTGGTTTTAATTTCGACCCGAGTCATTTAGGTTATCAAGGTGTAGATTATGTGAAATTTATCTACGAATTTTCGGATAGAATTTTTCATGTTCACATGAAGGATGCTTATTGGAGTAATCAGCCTTGTGAAATTGGCGTATTTGGAGGTCATACTGATTTTGGAGATAATCGTCGCTTTTGGAATTTTCGTAGCATGGGGCGTGGAAGTGTAAATTTTGAGAATATCATTCGCGCATTAAACGATATTAAATACACTGGTCCACTTTCGGTAGAATGGGAAGACAGCGGAATGAATAGAGAAGTGGGTGCTGCTGAATCTTGTCGGTTTGTAAAACAAATTGATTTTGAGCCTTCGGATATTGCTTTTGACGACGCAATGCAAAAATAAATGTTAGTTCTAAATATACTTTTTTTAATTTTTCAAATAAATAGCCATGAAACTAAAATTAATTTTACTTATTTGTATAGTTCCATTATTGAACTTAAATGCTAAGCCAATCAAAGTAATGTTGATCACCGGAAAAACGGATAAAGCTCACAATTGGGAGGTTACTTCCTCTTATTTAAAATCTACATTAGATGCCCAGAAATGTTTTTCAACAGATCTTGTATTAGTTCCAACGACCGAAGATAATATGGAAGCATTTGAGCCTGACTTTTCAAAATATAAAGTCGTTGTGCTTAATCAAAATGGTCTTGAGTGGTCAGATAAAACTAAAACTGCTTTTGTTGAATTTGTAAAGAAGGGTGGGGGAGTTGTAATAATTCACGAAGCCAATAATGCTTTTCCTAATTGGAAAGAATATAATCAAATTACGGGTCTTGGAGGTTGGGCTGGTCGCAATGAAAAGTCAGGTCCTTACTATTATTGGAAAAACGGCGAGTACATAACCGACAACTCTCTTGGTGCTGGTGGCAAACACGGCCAACGGGTACCCTATGTTATTAATGTACGCGATTTGGAACATCCTATAACTAAAGGTTTACCCTCCAAATGGTTGCATCAGAACGATGAATTGTACGGTAATTTAAGAGGTCCTGCCGAAAATATTCATGTGTTGGCTACTGCTTTTTCTGACAAAACTACTGGTGGAACAGACAAAGAAGAACTTGTTTTATTTACAATTAATTATGGTAAAGGTCGTATTTTTCATTCTGTGATGGGTCATACTAACGCCAAATTTGCTGATTCAGTGCAAGATGTAGGTTTTCAAGTTACATTTTCGCGAGGTACTGAGTGGGCTGCTACCGGAAAAGTGAAACAAAAATTGCCAATAGCTTTTCCGACAGAAACAAGCGTATTGTTGAATGATTTCGGGAAAAAATAGGCATCATTACTCACATCTATCTTGCACTGGGAAAATATTTTTCAGTACAAGAAAGATAGTTAATTGACAATAAATATAATGAGCATTTATAACTCAAAAATTTCTTTCACTTTACTATTTTTAGTTTTTCTATCTTCATTTTCCTTTGCCGAAAATCCTATTATCACACAGCGATATTCTGCCGACCCCAGTGGCATGGAGTATAATGGCCGTCTGTACATTTATGCCTCACATGACATTGATGGTCAGGCGAATTATACAATGAACGATATTACTTGTATATCGACCGCCGATATGGTTAACTGGACAGATCATGGCGAAGTTTTCAAAGTACCACAAAATGCAACTTGGGCTTCTCAATCATGGGCTCCATCTGTGGTTGCTCGGGATAACAAATTTTACTTGTATTTTGGAGATGGTAATCGCAGTGTGGGTGTTGCAGTGAGCGATAGTCCTACTGGCCCATTTGTGGATGCGAAAGGAAGTGCAGTAGTTACAAAAAGCATAGTAAATGCTGATGTTCCATGGTGTTATGATCCAAGTGTTTTCGTTGACGATGACGGTCAGGCTTATTGCTATTTTGGTGGAGGAGACCCCAAAGGAGATGTTAATCTTTTTCATGGAAGGGTTGTAAAACTTGGCAATGATATGATAAGTACAGTTGGTGCAGCGGTTACTATTCCCGCAAGTGGCCTTTTTGAAGGGGCACATATTCACAAACGTACTGTGAATGCTGTGTCAAAATATTATTTTTCATTTTTCAGAAATTTGAGCGGGATAAAAATCGATTATATAATGAGTGATAATCCGATGACTGGTTGGGGTACGAAATACACAGTTTTGAATACATTGCCTGATAATATGAGTAACAATTCTCAGGCAGGAATCTTTTCATTCCTTGATAAATGGTATATCGCTTATCACAACCGTAAATTAGCTATTGACAGAGGTGTAACCAATACCCGTCAACGGTCGGTTTGTGTGGATGAAGTGTTTTATAATTCCGATTACACAATGAAGCAAGTAATTACAACTTCCACAGGGCCTGCACAAATTGGTTCGGTAAATCCGTTTATTCGCAATGAGGCTGAAACCATTTCGGCTCAATCCTACTTATTACCAGGCATTGAGACAAACGCTTGTTTTGATGAATTTGCCGATAGAGCAGTTACGGATATTGATAACGGTGATTGGGTGAAAATTTCGGGAGTCGATTTTGAAGCAGGAGCTGCCACATTTTCAGCAAGAGTAGCCAGTACAAAGGATGGAAGTTCTATCGAAATTCATTTGGATAAAGTTGATGGAAACCTACTTGCTAAATGCAATGTAAAAAATACTGGTGGCATGGACAAATGGGAAACAGTGAGTTGTGCCTTATCAAATATTGCTGGAAAACATGATTTGTTTCTTAAATTTACAGGAAATACAGGCAGTCAATTGTTTAATTTCAATTGGTGGCAATTTTCTCCTACTAATACGGCCCTAAACGAACCAATTGCAACTGTAAAACTTTTTGCTACTCCAATTCTTGGAAATTCGAGTCGCTTCAAATTAAATAAATATTGTAAATGGTCAATATTCAATTCAGTAGGTAATCATATCCAATCAGGCGAAAGTTCAGCAATCGACATTTCAACTTTCCCCAAAGGACTTTACATATTAAAATCAGACAATACAGCAATAAAACTGATAAATCAATAAAAACAAACAATTATGAACGTTACAATTAAAAGAATTTTACTCTATTTGTTGATTTCCTTTTCAACAATATTATCTTCTTTAGCCGAGAATCCAATTATTTCTCAACGCTACACGGCCGATCCTTACGCTTTGGTATACAATGGAAGAGTTTATATTTATGCCTCGCACGATATCGACAAACAAGTACGTTATTCAATGAACGATATAACTTGTGTTTCATCGTCAGACATGGTGAATTGGACGGATCATGGCGAAGTTTTTAAAGTGCCCGAAAATGCAAAATGGGCAACACAATCGTGGGCGCCAGCAGTGGCTTATCGTAACAATCAGTTTTATATGTATTTTGGAGATTCAAACCGCAGTACTGGTGTGGCTACAAGCAAAAGTCCGATTGGTCCATTTGTAGATGCACTTGGTAAGCCTCTAATTACCAAAGATATGCCAAACGCTAATGTGCCATGGTGTTACGACCCGAGTGTGCTTGTGGACGATGATGGACAAGCGTATTTGACTTTTGGTGGCGGTATGCGCAAACCCAATGCAGAGGGTGTGATTGCTGATAATGCCCGAATAATTAAGTTAGGAGCTGATATGATAAGCACGGTTGATGATGCAGTAACCATTCTTGCTCCTGGTTTTTTTGAAGGAAGTGAAATTCATAAACGTACCGTGAATGGAGTGAGTAAATATTATTTTTCTTATTTTAAAAATGATAAAGGTTTGTCCATTGATTATATGATGAGCGATAATCCAATGACTGGTTGGAAGCATGTAGGTACACTTTTAGCACAACCAAAAGATAACAATAATAATATTCAATCGAGTATGTTTGAACTCGGTTCAAAATGGTACCTTACTTATCACACCCGAAAAGTGGGCAACGATAGGAAAATTGATGCACTCAGACAACGGTCTATTTGTGTTGATGAATTGACATTTAACGATGATTACACAATTAAACCAGTTCAAGCAACAGATGCTGGCCCTGCTCAAATTGGTTCGGTAAATCCATTTGTACGCAACGAAGGTGAAACAATGGCTACACAATCTTACTTATTACCTGGTATTGAAACTACAGAATGCAATGATGTTGATGGTGGAAGAGCTGTTTCGGATATTGATAACAACGATTGGATTAAAATTCAGGGTGTGGATTTTGGCAAAGGAGCAAAAAAATTCTCAGCAAGAATTTCAGCCGAGAAAGATGGTGGAAGCATTGAAATTAGGCTGAATGCTGAAAATGGAGTTTTAATAGGAACTTGTAAAGTTCCAGCAACAGGCGGTTTTGACAAATGGAATACAGTTAGTTGCAAAACAAAAGCCCTGAAAGGCAAACATGATTTGTTCTTGAAATTTGTTGGAGGAGAAGGATTTTTATTTAATCTGAACTGGTGGGAGTTTAAGAAAAAGTAATTG
>JBBRHJ010000256.1:0-5508 GCA_038222885.1 Bacteroidales bacterium
CGATAGAACCTACGTGCATTTTTCTTTTCTGATTTTGAATCAGACTTTTCACTCTCAGCTTGTAGCTCTTCAGCATCACCAAACTGACTTGGTTTGCCTAAAATATTCACAATCTCATTTACATCATCGAGATTGATTACATTTTTATTTTTTTGCAAACGTTCTGTAAAAAGCTCAGCAATGCGAGCTTCAATATCATTCATTACTTCTTTTCGTTCATCGGCTGATAAATGATGCGAAATTTCGGCTAAATAAGTTTGGAGCATTTCATATGCATCATCATCAATATGAAAAACAACGTTATTTAGATTGACGGTTAATGTTTTTTTCATTTTAAAATATTTTTTTTTTCAGGTTTTTTTAAATCAAGAGTTTGGAATTTGAAAAGTTTGAAATTTGTAAGAACTTAGAGTTTGGTGTTGGCTGAAAATTTGATATTTGACAATCAATGAGTTAAGTAACTCTGTTGTAAAACAGTTTGGTTTTTTTCAAATTTCAAACTTTTTCAAATTCCAAACTCTTTTTTTTCTTTGCCTAATCCGTCTTCTTTATCTTCAACACTACTTCATTAATTTCTTCCCAGGCATTTTCCAATTCATCGAGAAAGGTCAAGCCCGCTGGGGTCATTTCGTAGTACTTACGTGGCGGTCCTTGTTGCGATTCTTCCCAACGGTAATCTAAAAGCTCGCCGTTTTTAAGTCGCGTCAACAGTGGATAAAGTGTACCCTCCACCACAATAAGTCGTGCATCCTTCAACTCCGAAATTATATCCGAAGTATAAGCAGGTTTCTTTTTGAGTATCAGTAGTATGCAATACTCCAAATAACCTTTGCGCATTTGTGATTTTATGTTGTCAGCATTCATTTTTATATCTCCTTATTCTCTAGTATGAGAGTTTTAATTAATATTTATAATTATTTAAGTAGTCCCTTCTACTTTTTTACTTCGATGTAAACCTACAAAAACAATCAAAATCATTAATTTCTTCTTGTAACTAAAACTTACATCTTGTCTTTATTGGAATTTTCAATTCTTTTTATTATTTCTTTTAATAAATCATTATGTTCTTCTTTTAAAGAAATAATTCTAGTTACCCATGTGTAAACTAAATATAGTATTGCAAAAATGATTGCTAAATAAAAAAGAACCAGTAAAATTGGAAAGATAGAAAATATACCCATGATATTATTTATTAGAATTGTTTATAATGTTTAATCTGATTGAAAATAAGATAGTTATATTTTGAAATAAGTTAGTTGCCTATTCATACTTTGGTATCATAAAGCATAAAGGAGATTTAGTACCTTTCTTAATTCAACAACTCCAAAATCTTCAATCTAAATACATATTCATACTTCGACTGTACCACTTCCGATTGCGTTTGAGTCAAGTTGTTTTTAGCTTGGAAGAGTTCGTAAACAGTAGATTTTCCTCCTTCATTTTTCTGACTAGCAAATCGATAAGCCTCAGCTCCAGCTTGTTCCGATTTCAGAGAAGCGTCCCATTTAGCTTTTGCCGCAAGTGCATTATAATAAGCTTGTTGAACAGTTTTACGTAATTCGATTTTAGTATTATCAACATTCAGTTTATAACTTTTGGCATTAATCCGAGCAGTTTTAACCTGATTTTGAGTTTCAAATTTGTTAAATAATGGAACTGACAAACTAAAACCTAGGTTAGTATTGAGCGGTGTACTTACAGAATTGTAATATCCAGCACCCATATTGGCTCCAAAAGTAAGTGTCGGGAAAAAGTATGATTGTGCAATCTGTATATTTTTCTCGCTGTTCAACAATTGATATTCAGCATTCTTAATTTCCGGACGATGCTGCAATGCACTTTCATACACTTTATCGGCATCCAATAAAGCTAGCTCATTCGTCATCAAATCATTAGGAACTTGAACATCCAAGTCTTCAAAGTCTGAAAGTTCAAGAATTTGAGCTAAATCGAGCAAAGAAAGTTGAAGTGCATTCTGTGTCTGAATCTTATTAACTTCCTCTTTCGACTGCTGAGCAACTAACTCAAAAAGTTCGCCTTCGGCCAATATACCTGCTTTAATCAAAGATTTCTGCTGTTCCATTTTTGCATCAGTCAGTTTGAGTTGATTTTCTGAAATCGACAATAATTCTTTGTTTAAAAGCACTTGCAAAAACGAGGTTGAAACACTTAAAATTATGTCCTGACGAATTTTCTCAAGATTCGCTTCCGAGGCTTTTAATTCATTCATCCGTGCATCAATATTGTATTTCATGCGTAAACCATCGAACAAAGTAATTCCTGTAGAAATATTGAAAGATGAACTCGATGAATTAATATTCCTGTAAGTTCCATCGGCTATTTGCGATCGTCCAAAGCTCCAACCTTGGCTGGCCGAAGCATTCAAGTTTGGCAAAAGATTATTGCGGGCTTGTTGATACGCAATTTCTTTGGTAGCCTTGGTTAATTCGTTCTGTTTGATATTTCTATTATTCATCAATGCAGTATCGATACATTGCTGGAGCGTCCATGGTGTTTGAGCATGTGCAATTAGTATAACTAAAAATGCTGCTATTGTAAAAATTATTTTTTTCATATTATTACTAAATATAATATTAATAAAGCTTTTTGAATACTTTAAATTTCTAATTGTCAAACTAATATACAGCAATGATGCGTAATCAAATCTGACCATTCAAAATTTATTTCTTCTTAGCCTCCATTTTTTTGTCTTCAACTATCTCAGCTCCACGAATTTTCTCTTTCAACTTTAAACCACTTTTCACTTGTATTTTGATACCATCGGACAATCCTAATTTCACCTGCTTCTTCTCAAAAGTCTGTGGTTCCTTGGTTTTCAGCACATAAACAAAAGCAGTATCGCTACTAAACTCTATACAACTTTCAGGTACAGTCATTACATTTGCAACGCTATTTAGTACAATTTCGGCATTGGCACTATAACCTGCACGCACGAATACATCAGTAGGAATCACGAGGGCAGCTTTCATTTCGAACATAATTGCACCGTTTTCTTCCACTCCTTTTGGCGAAACATATTCAAGTTTGGCAATCAACTTAGTACCATCAATAGCACCAATTGTAATATCCATAGGCATTCCCACTTTGATACGACCAACTTCTGTTTCGTCCAGTTTTCCAACAAAAAGCATATCGCTCATATTGGCAACAGTAGCAATTGTAGTTCCATCGTTAAAGTTATTCGATTGTATCACAGAGTTTCCAACTTTAATAGGGATATTCAATATAGTTCCGTTGATAGTGGAACGTACCAAAGTGTTGGTCAACTGAGTTTTATCAGCCAGAACACCATCACGAGTTAAGCTCAAATTGTCCTTGGCCGACTTGAGTTCTTCCTTATCGCTTTTAAATTGAAGTTCTGATTTCTCAAACTCTTGTCTTGAAATTACCTTTTCGTTGTAAAGTTTAAAATCTCTGTCGTAATTGGTTTTGGACTGGTCGAAAGACAATTGAGCCCTTGTTACTCGTGACTCGGCACTATTTAAGCCCACCATATCAGGAATAACCTTAATTTTTGCAATTACATCGCCAGCTTTCACCATATCGCCGGCTTCTTTGTAAACCTCAGCAATAATCCCAGACATTTGCGGTTTGATTAATATCTCGTTCCTTGGCTCGACTTTTCCCGTAGCCACGGTCCGTTTATCAATTGTTGCTTTCACAACTTCTTCAACCTTAAAGACTTTGACTACAGGTTGAGATTTTTTCCACAAAAAATACATGGTACCCACCACGGCTAAACCTAAAACGATCAGGAGTAGAATTTTAAAAAACTTTTTCATATTCTTTTAATAATTTTATATTTGCAATTTTCAATAATATCTATGTAATTCCTCTGGGGACAATTTGTCTCTATGAAGTATCAAGCTAGTAAACAAGCACTTTCTTAATTCTTTCAAATTTCAAACTCTTCAAATCCCAAATGGAGTACTCAACATCCAGACCTTTCAGCACTCTTCAAACGCTAAACTCTGAACACGGAACACTAAACTTACTCTTCCCGTATCGCCTCAATTGGCTTGATGCTCATAGCCCGATTTGCAGGTAAAAAACCAGCAAAAGTACCAATGACTAAAAGTATAACTAAGGAGGCAATTGCTACCGAAAAACTGATTTGTGGATCTTTGAAAAATTGATCGCCTTGGCTCAAAACAATACCAATTACATTCAACAATCCAACTCCAACCATCAATCCAGCAATTCCGGCAATAAGCGTCAAAACAATACTTTCGCTTAGAATTTGTGTAATAATATTAGTTGGAGTTGCCCCTAATGCACGCCTGATGCCAATTTCTTTTGTTCGCTCCCGAACCGTTACCAACATGATATTACTGATACCAACTCCACCTGCAATCAAAGTTCCTGCACCTACAAACCAAATCAGAAAGGCAATCCCAATTCCTAAATAAAGAAACATGGTAAATTGATCTTCGATGTTCATACCTCCAACAGCCGTTTTATCATCGGGCGAAATGGTATGAATTGTACTTAAAACTTCTTTAATTTTATCCTCTATAACTTTAACTTTAATACCTGGCATGGCCGTTACTGCCATAAAGTGAATCACATTTCCTTGATTAAATGCCTGTTGCATAGTAGAAAAAGGAAGGACGACTGTTTCTTGGGCATTACCACCAATATTAATATTGGAAGTATGTCTGCTCACTCCAATTACCTTAAAATAAATGCCATTGACCTGAATACTTTTGCCAATCGGATCTTCTTTTGTTGGAAATAAAACTTCATACACACGTTCGCCAATAACACAAACTTTACGTTGCTCGGCAATATCAATATCATTAATATACCTTCCGTAAATCATTTTGCTCTCATCAATTTTATTGTACGCAGGATAATTTCCTTTCACTCCAAATGAGCCTGCTTTATCGTTTCGTGTTACATTATTCGTTCCGCCTCCTCCAAAAAGTACTGGTGCAATAAACTGTACCTCAGGAACTTTACTTAAAATAATTGGGATATCCTCATTCAACATATTCCAATTTCGTCCTTTTTTAAATCCTTTAAAAGGCTCAGAAGTTTTTTCTGTCCAAATAAAACATGAATTAGTAGCAAAACCTTCAATTTGCGAATTCATTCCACGCTGAAGAGCCACACCAGCACCCACCATAGTTACTAACATGAACATTCCCCAAAAAACTCCAAAAGCAGTCAGAAAACTTCTTGATTTATTGTGAGTTATGGTTATCCATATTTCTTGCCAACGGTCGAGGTCGAAAAGCGAAAGCTCTCTAAATCCAATCTGAATGGATTTTAATATGCCGTTTTTAGATTTATTTTCTGTTTTCATTTGTCAGTTACTAGCTAAAAGGAATTTACAATTTAAACATTTACTCCTGATGACAATTGTGGATAACAATTCAAAAGTAGATTGTATATAATGTTGGTTATTTAATTCTGAATAAATATTGATACATTCTATTCTTCGCGCATGGCTTCAATTGGTTTTATTCTTACCGCCCTACGAGC
>JBBRHJ010000257.1:0-5483 GCA_038222885.1 Bacteroidales bacterium
AGAGCTTCGTGGGGTGTATTAGGTAACGATGCGATTGGAGATTTTCTGTACACGCAAGGCATGGTTCTTTCGTCAAATCCGGCTGTTGTAATGAATGGTACTGGATTTTCGAGCTTAACAACTACGGCAGTGCCAAATCAGCTTGTAACATGGGAACAAACAACTACATACAATGGTGGTATGGAAGCAACATTTTGGGGAGGTTTGTTATCCTTTGAAGCGGACGGATTTTATAAAGTTACTACCAATATTTTGCAAGCACAAGCCGGACAAATGCCAGCATCGTTGGGCGGAAACTATTCAGCTATTGTAAACAGTGGAATTGTAGATGTACGAGGCTTTGAATTGTCAGTTACCCATAATAACAAAGTCAGCAAAGACTTTAATTATAACATAAATGGAAATTTGACTTTTGCCCGAAACAGAATTGTGAAAACAGATGACAGCCCAAATATCCCGGGGTATCAAAAAAGAGTGGGAACGTCAATTAGTAGTGTAATGGGCTATCAATCTGATGGATTATTTCAAACACAAGAGGAATTGTTGTATTCACCGAAAATATCGGACGATGTACGATTGGGTGATATAAAATACAAGGATCTAAATGGTGATGGTAAAATTACAGCTGACGATAGAACCTGGATTGCCAAAAATACCTTGCCGGAATATATGTTTGGCTTGAATTTAGATTGCAGTTACAAAATGTTCGATGCGTCTTTATTTTTTCAGGGAGCTGCAGCTACAGACATCATGTTGTCGGGAACTTACAAAGCACTGGGATATTCTGACGGAACTTTCTTTACCCAAGCCTTCAAATGGGGAAGTAATGCTCCAACTTATTTGGTTGAAGGAAGCTGGACTCCAGAGCACACGAATGCTGAATATCCCCGTTTAACAAGTAAATCAATTTCGAATAATGCGTATCCAAGCGATTTTTGGAAACGCGATGCATCCTATATCCGATTGAAGAATTTCCAGATTGGTTATAATTTACCAAAATCTGCGTGCAGCAAGTTGAAACTTGATCATGCTCGCATTTACTTATCAGGAACCAATTTATTGACCTTGTCGAAGTTGCCCTTTATTGACCCTGAATCCCCAAGTGTAAATAATGGATATTATCCTCAACAACGTGTTTATTCTCTCGGCCTTAACTTAACTTTATAATAAATACGACCATGAAAACTAAAATAAAAACATCAATCGTAGTTTTATTATCGCTGGTTACATTTTACTCCTGTTTAGATGTGGTTAATTTTGACCCTACAAACCGGTTTACAAATGAAGTTGCTTTTTCGTCAAACGAAAATGTAAATTTATACCTGAATTCATTTTATCCGATTATTGCAGAAAACGGTCAGTTTGGTTCTAAATCGTTAGGTAATAATGGATCAATGAGTGATGCGCTTACTGAACAATTGAAATATGGAGGTATAGTACCCGGAGCTGGCGACCCGAACTTAATAATGACGGTTGATAATAATGTAAATGTATCCGCCAACCCATTCGATGCATGGTCGTCTGGTTATTCATGGATTCGGAAAATTAATGAGTTTCTGAAAGGGTTAGAACAAAATAAAGCTAAATTTGGTGCAAAAGCCAACACATTTGAAGCCGAAGTCCGGTTTTTCAGAGCTTACAGTAATTTTCTGATGATGAGAGCTCACGCAAGTGAAGCTGACAATTTGGGCATAATAACCTACGCCAGCTTGGATGAAATGAGTTCCGATGTCAAAAACAGACCTCGTAAATCGGTGAGTGACTCCTGGGATTTCATTGAGGCTGATTTAAATTTCTGTATAACAGATGGTTATTTGCCAAAAAGTCGCTATGCTGGCGGTCGCTTAACCTATTATGCTGCACAAGCATTAAAAGCCCGTGCCATGCTGTATGCAAAACGCTACAATTCAGCTAAAACGGCTGCTCTTGCCATTCAAAGTTCGACAGATTTTGGTTTTATGGACGATTATTCATCCATCTTCAAAACCTCCGATAACACCGAGGTAGTTTTTGGATTTGAATATAAAATGAATGTGCTGACCCATAATTTCGATTATGAATTTGTCCCTTCGGGTGATAAAACCGGAAAAGGTGGAACAGCCGGACCAACGCAGGAATTTGTCGATGAATATGATTTAGTTGATGGCTCGCCGTTTAGTGTTACAACAAACAGCAATATTCGTTTTGTGACAGAAGATAATGTGAATCAACGTGATCCACGGTTGAAAGCTACTGTTCTTTATAATGGTGCAAACTGGAAAGGTCGTAACATTGAATGTTGCTACTACGAAAGTGAAGGACGTTATTCGCTTGATATGCTACGATTTCCGTACGGAAATTACAATGCTCCCGGAAATACCGTTACAGGCTATTACATGCGAAAATTGCTTGACGAAAGCAACCTTGAATTTGTTGCAAATGGCAGTTACCAACCCTGGAATGAGTTCCGATATGCAGAAACAGTACTTATTTTAGCTGAATGTTATGCTATGGAAAGTAATTTTGTAAAAGTACACGATTTATTAAACGATCTCCGAAAAGTGCGTTTTCATAATCCATCAGTTATTACCCCAACGCCTTCAACAGTTGATCAGGCAATTAATCAAATTCTAAAAGAAAGAAGTATTGAACTTGCTTTTGAAGGTCAACGATTTTGGGATTTGCGTCGCACCGGAAAAGCCCGTCAAACATTGAATGGCAAACTTTATAATGGCGTTTTATGGACAGTAAATGGTGTTGTAAAAACCCCAACACTTGTTTCGTGTGAGTTAGGAATCAGATTATACCCGCAACGATTTGACGCTTTCCCTATTCCAATTTCAGAAATAACGAATAATACTTTAGCGGTTCAGAACTCGAATTGGTAAATTTTTTGATAACACTAATTTTTAAAAAATCAATTTTATGAAAAAGATTTATTTTTGCCTGATACTGGTTAATATATTTATACTTTCATCCTGTCAGCAATTGGATGAACTGCCATTAAGTTCCAGCAAAGAACTAAGTTCATTGAAATGTATTTTGCAAGTAGCCGAAGTGAAAAATGGTGTGACATCGTATAAAAAGACTGAAATAAACCTAACTACTTCTGACAATATTGACGATGTAAAAAAAGGGAATATCAGGTATGTAATGAACCCGACATATACTCAGGAAGATTATTCACGGGCGCGATTCGAGGCTATAATTCCTGTAACAGCAAAAATTGTGGAAAAAGATGCTTTGGGAAATATGATTTCTCAATCTGTTGGATTTCAGCGAAATGTATATAATAAAGTGTTTTATTTCTATGTGGTTGCTGCCAATGGAGAAGAAATGAAATATACTGTCAGGTTTACCACTGAATAAAATTAAACTAAAAATCAAACCAACAAAAACAAAAAGTCATGAAAAAAATGTATTATTTAATAGTACTTGCTATTCTAAGTACTATGATTGGAACAGGTTGTAAACCTGAAGAAGTGGATAATCCGTTAAATATTTTATCGGAAAATATGATCTCTGTAAAAGGAATTACAGGCGTTGATGTAGTGATAGATAATGTTACTAAAAAAATTGATCTCGAAATCCCCTATGAAAATAGAGAATTAATCAATGCCTTAACAATTGTTTTTACCGATTTACCAACAGGAGCTGTAGTTTCACCTATTGATAAAGCAACTGATTTCAGCAGTGATAAACGTTCTGATTATACAGTCACTTTTTCCGATGGGAAAGTGAAAGTATTTAGTGTTGGTGCTATTGTAAAATCGGCTGACCCACGCTTTCTATCCCTTAAAATAGGAATGGTTGCTACTACTGGTATTCGACCAAATTTAACAGCCAGACTCAAAGGAAACACGAATCTTAAAGCACTGAAAGTAACTTATGAATTAGCGCCAAACGGTACAATCATTGAAATAAAAAACACGACTGATGACCTGTATACAGCAGTTGATTCGGCTGCGACCTTGTACGATTTCAGTGACAAATTAAATGGTCGCGTATTTAAATTAACCAATAATGGTATTTCAAAATTGGTTACAGTAAAAGTGACAACTTCCGGTTTCTCTAAACTCACCAAAATTTGGCAAACATTTGCCAATCCGGTAGCTCCAAATGTAGCCGATTTTTATGGAGTAGGAATAATTCCTGCTTCTCCTGGTACTGATGCTTGGGATAGAAATATCGCCATGGACGATGACTACATTTATTTTGCACGAGCTAACAAAGGTTATTTAACACACCTGTTTGGAGTTTATGCCATGAAAATTAGCGATAAATCGGTAATTAAATTGGACACAACAGGAATGTATGTACCTACTGAAGGAGGATTTGGAGCACACGGAACAACTGATGTGCAAGTGATTGGTGGTAAAATTGTAGCCTGTAATTTAGCAAATGCTGCCAACAATAATTTGAAAGTATTTGTGTGGAATAATGTTACTGCCAAACCAACAGTTGCATTAACTTACAATGTAGGTGCTTCTCCAAATCCACGTTTAGGCGATAAATTCACTTTTACCGGCGATTGGACAAGTGGAAAACTATATTTTGTTGATTATAATGCAAATACCCGTTATTATGTATTTACAATAACAGCAGGTGTAATAAATCCAACGCCCGAAATTGTAGTTGTTCCAGGCTTATTTGAACCAGCCGTGGGAAGTTCAGCAGGTTGTATTATGCCATTTTCTGATACTGAATGGTGGTTCTCAGGCACAGGCAAGCAAGCAACATTGTTTAATCCGGTAACAAAAACTGTTACATTAACTATGTCGAGTGCCGTTTTACCTGCAAGTGAAGTAGGTGATGCCTTGTTTACATTCAACGACCAAAAATACCTGGCTTATGTATATCAAAACAATACGGGCATGCGATGGTATTTGCGAATTCATACACTCGATTACAGCACGATGAAAGAAAGTTTGGAGAATTTCTCTAACAAAGCAAATGATATTAATTTATCAGGACCTTTATTGGAAGATTTCTCATTGGTAACAAATGGAAATAGCACAGGAAAAGTGGTAGTCAGAACTACTGCCAGTGGTATTACTTACATTCTTGCTCTTGCATCGAATCAAGGTGTTGCGCTTTATAAACTTGAAAATTAAAAATATCTCAATAATAAGCCTACTCGAAGTGAGTGGGCTTATTATTGATGATAAAAAAGCAAATTCTGTAATTTTCTTTTCTTCCAAGAGAACTGCTTTCTATTAAAATGGATATGTTTTTGTATCCTATATTTCAAAATGTTAGAACAACAGCTTTAAATTTATAATGACCAGATGAAAAATAAACTTACGTTACTTGTGTTTTTCGCAATTCAGTTCATCTTTGTCAGTTTGACCAATGCCCAAGACATTAAAGGTATTGTGACTGATGAAAAAAGTGAACCGATAATTGGTGCAACAGTTCGTGAAAAAGGAACTAAAACAGGAACTATAACCGATTTGAATGGAAATTTTGCTCTTACAGTAAAATCTTCCCAGTCAGTAATTATT
>JBBRHJ010000258.1:0-5462 GCA_038222885.1 Bacteroidales bacterium
GGCATAGCCTGTCCCCGTTGCGATGTATGTGGCATGTATATGTGTTTGATTTACTTTACAGCTAATTAGTATTAATTTGAAACAAAAAACATTGTTTTCCTGAAAATGAGTTACAAAAGTAATTAAATTAAACTGAAATTAAAATATGAATTTATTATTTATGCTGAATAGACTCATGATTATGACATTCAGACAATCCCAGAAGTTAAATACCCCATCGAAAAAGTATTTCGATGGGGTATATATTCGTGAATAAATAAATCATTACGAGCTGATAATCAATATATTATTCACTAAAATAGAAATTACATCTGCGATTCATCCTATTTGCACCAACCACATCTATGATTTTTCCTTTACCATTGGCAACAATTCTATCTGGTGATATTCCATATTTTCTCACTAAAACACTTTTTACAGCCTCAGCTCTTCGTTGACTTAATTTTTGATTATACTCTACATTGCCTACATTATCGGCAAAACCACGGACTTCAAGGAATAGGCTTGGATCAATTATTGTTTTTTGTGCAACAATATTAATCATATCCATCGCCTCTGCATCTAGATCTATCTTATCGAATCCAAAATAAACTGTCCCAAAACCGTTAATATTTACACCTCTAATTGTGACTCCCCAATAATCTACAGGTTTGTTTGGAGATGTTCTAGGCTCACGATCTCTATAATTTTCTACTCCATCACGGTCATCATCACCAAATTTATTAAGCATATTATCATCAACAACTGGTTTTTTAACTAGTTCTTTTGGCTTTTGTATCGGGACTCCTCCAATAGCAAGTATATTTTCTATCTTATCAATTTTTGGTTTCATAACATCAACTTCATTGCGAAGTGAGTCTACTTTCGTTTGCAAAGAGTCAGCTTTAGCTTTGGCTTGACGGGCTGGAATCATAGCTTCTTCTGGTGCGAAAGTTTTTGAGTCTAAATTTCTGACATGTTGCCTTTTTTTTGCTCCAAATTTCCAACGAACTAGCACTGTTCCTAACGAAACAAAATCATTTGTAACTCCTTCAAAATTATATCGTGGATTACCTTCAAGATTATCTTTATTATGCGAACGATATTGAACCTTAGCTCCAAAGGCCAATGATTTTGAATAATTATATTCAATCAATACTCCTACTGGAACAATAATTGCCAAACCGTTTTTTATAGAACTTTCTAGAACATCATTAGTATAAAATATTGGATTATAGGTTGCTAATCCACCTCCTATTGTTACCCATAATCCCCATCGTGTATCAATTCTGGTAGCTAATAAATTCAGAAAATTGATTGTGAAGTAGGCGTTATAATGATTGAGATTACTCGTAAAATAATTACCTGATCCATTTGTAGCACTTAATGGAAGATTGTAATACTCCAACCCTAAACCCCATACAGGAGTTATTGTGTACTCTAATGAAGCTCCAAGTGATAATTTGAAGTGACCATTAGGAACTACATCGTTATAATTTTGATTCATATCACCGTCGAACTGATTCATACCACCCTCAAGTGTAAACGACCAATGAGAAAAACCATCCTCAAAATTTCTTTTTTTCTGAAAACTAGACTGTGAAAAAGTGAATTGAGCAGAAATCAAAAACAAAAATAAATAATGAATTTTTTTCATAAACTTAAAATTAATTCCTTTTAGTGCGAAAGCATTTGATAATAGTACAAATTTAATATGGTTTTACAAAGGTAATACAAAAAATATAAAAAAAAATAATTACTAGCAAAAATAATAGTCAAATGTCATAATAATTCTATTATTTGTGGCATTTTGTATTACAATATACCTATTTCTTTTAAAATCTTTTAATTTCTGGCATTCCCTCGTATTTTTCAATTTTTTCTGGGAAGCCAGCAAAATAATAACTATGATTGCGGTGATCGCGTTCATCCAAACCTATCCGGCGAAAAATATCAGCCCAATTCTCCACATTTGAATATTCCTTTGCTATTGAATTTGTAACGATCTGATTCTCTAAGCCTGGATGATCTTTTACTAATTTTGCATAAATATTTTCTGCATGATCTTCAAATTCAGCATTAAATTTGAATGCTCCTTTTATATTGACCCATGCCAACACACGCGACAGTAACAAATAAAAAGCTACTATAATAAAAACAACAGGAGTGGCCAAATACCACTTATCTTTCAATCCATCTTCACGCATTTTCTCCTGAATGATAAGTAGATGCATATATTCATTATCTTGTGCATCCCTTCCCCACTCTATGATGTCCCGAGCCCAATTGATCTTTTCGCGATTAAAATATCTAAATGTTAGTTGGGCATATTGTCTTATCTGCCATTCGCGATAAGGGATACAAGCCAGTATTTCAAGTAATTTGGCTTTTGACAAATCATTTTCTTTACCGGCAACCAAATCCATTCCCCAAAAGAAAAGTTTAGATGTAAAGCTATATTTTAGTTTGGGACGACCCAACGTGGACAATTGCTCTTTACGTAAATCAATACTCATAATTATGTTCGGTATGATTGTTTAATTTATATTGTTTGTTATATTTAATTTAGGAATATGAGCAAAACATCGAACAACAAGAAAATGTTTATTTGAATAAAGAAAGATTTCTCTATTTAAGAATAATTACCGAAATTATTCCGATTGCAGAAATAACCCAATTCAATGTCGACATTGTTTCCGCAGGCAAGTTCATCTAAAGGAATATCGCGTGAATGGGTGTAATGCTTATGTATGAATTATATATATACTGAATTTTCGTTTCACTTCAATCGGTATTATGGCAAAGTTGACTTTGGGTTGAGATAGAAATCTATTTAGTATTATCACTTCGTAAACTCATGCCACAAAAAAATGGCAGCACCATATTATCGGTACCGCCACTAATTATAAGTAATATGCGTTGTTTTATACTGTCAAATCTAACAATGAAAAGTTTATCAAAATGGTAAATCTGTTCCTTCGTTGTTTGCAGCAGGTGTTCCATCGAAAGTTGGAGCATTAACTACTGAATTTTGTGCTTGAGGAGCATAAGAGCTAGTTGCTTGAGCTCCATTTTTATCTGCTTTCCAAGCACGAACCGAGGTAAACCAGCGACCATTATATTCACGACTTTCCAATTCGAAACTTACATTAACTACATCGTCAATTGCCAAAGGAAATTGTTCAATTTTATCTCCAAAGAAATTAAAACACACTTTTTTTGGATATTGATCGCCTGTTTCTAATACATAATCCTGCGAACGCCACATTCCGTTTCTACCCTCTCCTGTTGCCAATGGCAAAACTGCAATAATCTTTCCTGAAATTTCCATCTTATCTTATTTTTTTCTATGTTTTGTAATTTGAATGGCAAAGATAAACAAGAAATAAGAAAGTACAATGCTGTTTAATCAATTTTTTGAAAATGTTATGTCAAAGTTTTGAGTTCTCTTAAAAAAATTAGAAAAAACAAATGGAGCAATCAATTAGAATATTTTTCGATAGATATGGCAATAAGGACTACCATTTTTCTTATCATAATATTGTTGATGATAATCCTCAGCAGCCCAAAATTTAGGAGCAGGTTTTAATAAAGTAGCAGGTTTATAGCCTTTGTCTTTAAGGATTTGAATATATTTTTCAACCATTTGTTTTTGCGCTTCATTCACATAAAAAACCACCGACTGATATTGGTTCGCAGTATCAGTCCCTTGTCCACCAACTTGTTCAAAATTATGTGTTTCGTAATATAATTTGAGTAACTCCTCAAACGAAGTGAGCGTAGGGTCAAAATCCACTTCTGTAGTTTCCACATGTCCCGTTGAACCAGAGCAAACTTCCTTGTAAGTTGGATTATCAGTATGGCCGCCCATATAACCTACAGTAGTTTTAATAACCCCTTTCGTTTTCATAAAGTGATATTCTGTGCCCCAGAAACAACCAGAAGCAAAATAAGCTTTTTCCATTTTTTTTGTATTTTCAGGAATAAATTTTAAAGAAATCGAATTAACACAATGGCGCGTATTTTTGGCTGTATATTGTTCGCCTACAAATACATGGCCCAGATGACCGCCACAATTATTACAAATTATCTCAACTCTTCTACCATCGGCATCTGGCACTTTTTTCACAGCCCCTTTAATTTCATCATCGAAACTTGGCCAACCACAATGTGAATCGAACTTGTCAGTCGATTTATAAAGCGGTTCATCACATTGTCGGCAAACATAAGTCCCCGATTCTTTATTTTCCAAGTATTCGCCTGTGTAAGGACGCTCGGTAGCTTTATTTAATATTACAGCTTCTTCCTGTGCAGTTAATTTGTTGTATTTCATTTTGTTGTTCGATTGTGTGCAGGCACTTTGTGTTATTAGCAGCAAAACACCTACCATGAATAAATTTACTTTCATAATTCGCTTATCATTTTTCATAATTAACAAGCTGTGCAAAGTCATTGTTCAATCTAAAAACTTAAAAAAGAAGAAAATAGGTAGTTCACTTATACGGGAGAAAGCTGATTAGAAATCCAAAGAATATTAAAAGGTGGGACTTGCCTACTGCAAGCAGGTTAAAACAAATTCCACCGTCTATAGTGATTTCTCCAAAGTATCTATTTATGCTTTTGGAATTAACTCTACCGACAAGCCCAAAGCCCCAGCAATGCGGTAAAAGCTTGAAACTTTTGGTTCTGTTTTGCCGTTTTCAATGCGGGAAATATAAGACTTGTCTGAACCCACACGCGCTGCCAACTCCTCCTGAGTGAGATTTGCTTTTTTACGTGCATCTTCAATTAATTGACCGGTGAAATAAGCATTTGCTTCTTCGTTAAATTTCTGTCTGCTTGTTGTACCCACTTTTCCGTATTTCTGGTCAAGCGATTCATTTACAGTTGGGTACTTTCTGATTTTATCTAAATTTAATTTGGTCATAAAAATTCCTCCATTAGTTTAGTAGCTATAGAGATTTGTTTCTCATATTCAGCCGTTGATTTTTTTATAAACCAATTGAGTAAAACAATTTCATTTGCGTTAATAAAGTTGTCATTGTCCATGGCAAAAAGGATTATCCTGTACTCGTTATCTACAGAAATTCGCATCTCATAAAAGTTTGTATTTACAAGGTGTTTCAAGAACTTTGTACTCACATTCTTCTCAGACCGTATGAGTTCGAAAACATAATCAACTTTCTTTTTAGCCCTATTATTGAGCGAGTTGTAAAATGAATCAAACGCAGGAGTTTTGTACATTATTCTTTCCATGCTGCAAATATATTAAAAAGTTGCTCAACTATACAACTTTAACCGATTATTTTCAAATAAAATGTGATATTTAACCTTTTCAAGTAACAATAAATATATCGATTTATTCAATTATTTTGGATTTGATAATTAATTGGTATAAATCAAATTTTGAATGAAAAAACCATGAAAACAATAACACCCACATGAAAAATTATCGACTGACACCAAACACTGAACGCTAAACA
>JBBRHJ010000259.1:0-5431 GCA_038222885.1 Bacteroidales bacterium
CAGCAAGGGTAGATAGTTGTAGCGGTGCGATGTAGGGGGCTTATCCACTTGCCTCTTTAGCTCAGTTGGCCAGAGCACGTGATTTGTAATCTCGGGGTCGTTGGTTCGAATCCGACAAGAGGCTCACTAAAAAAGCGTTATTCCACTAAGGATAACGTTTTTTTTATACCGAGACACCTACAAAAACGCCCAAATCTTTTATTGACTTGGGCGTTTTCTGTATTTTAATAATCAGAATGAATAATATAGTGCCAAAACACTTTAATTCGCGTATTTATTGGCACAATAATACATGAGTTTCAAATAGCTTATTTTTGCGACTATCATAAATCATTTTGTCTTTGTTTCTTTAGTCTTTAATCTTTGCTCTTTATTCTAACTTATCCAGATTAGGTATTCATACCTCCACAAACATTAATTACTTGACCACTAACATAACTTGAAAGATCAGAAGCAAGGAACAAAGTAACTTTTGCCACTTCATCAGGACTTCCACCACGGCGTAAGGGAATCAATTCAGACCATTTTGCTCGTTGTTCATCAGTCAAAGCGTGAGTCATTTCTGTTTCAATAAAACCTGGGGCAATAGCATTGGCACGAATACCACGTGAACCTAATTCCTTGGCAACAGACTTAGCTAAACCAATCATTCCTGCTTTGGAAGCTGAGTAATTCGACTGTCCGGCATTACCAGAAACACCTACTACAGAGCTCATGTTGATAATACTTCCAGCACGTTGTTTCATCATTACAGGAGTACAAGCATGAATAAAGTTGAAAGCAGACTTCAAATTCACGTTGATAACTGCATCCCATTGCATTTCGCTCATGCGCATCATCAAACCGTCTTTTGTAATTCCGGCATTATTCACCAAAATATCTACACGTCCGAATTCTTTGACAATTTCATCAACTACTGTGTGGGTTTCATCAAAATTGGCAGCATTGGATGCATAGCCCTTAGCTTTAACGCCCAAAGACTCAATTTCTTTTTGAGTATTAAGTGCATTTTCATCGATATTTAAATCGGTAAAAGCAATATTTGCTCCTTCGCTTGCTAATTTAAGTGCAATGGCTTTACCTATTCCACGTGCTGCACCAGTTACAATGGCAACTTTTCCTTCTAATAATTTCATTATTGGCTTATTTTTATAAATTAATTTTGAGTTGGTTCCAAGTTTTATTCAACTAACTGATAATAAATCTATTATTCAGGATTATTGCAAAACAAAATTTGAAAACTAATATTTTATTGCCAGCAAAGATAGTGCTTTTTTCCAGATGAGTTACAATTTACTGCATAAAGCAGGCCGATTTGTGCAATAATGGCTTATGTAATTACTCAAATTAATGTAAATTGATGACTTTTGAATTAGGCATTAAAAATTAAAAGACTAAAAAAGCGACATGAGGCGTTATAAGTATCACAATTTTTGTAACTTTGCAAATATTAGAATTTCGTTAGCAAACTTGGCTTATTTATCTGTTATTTTTAGTAATATATGGCATTTAGACATCTTTTTTTATTATTATTCTTAATTTGTTTTCAAAATGCAACAGCATTGATACCAGGGAAATACGACAAATTGTTTTCGATAGGAATCAACGTCACAAAAACTGAATATAACGGAGATATTGGGAACTCAATATTTAAATTTTACGAAAAAAGTTATTGGTATTATTGGGGATTTGGGTCAACGCTTTCAATAAATTTAAGTCCTTCATTTGACCTTGGAATCAATGGCAATTATGGTAGTTACGGTTATTACGTTAAGCCGGGAGACAATTTCGTATCCAATAAATTAGATTTTAGTACCTTGATTAATTACAAATTAGACAATGGTTACATATTAAACAGAGAAAATCTATTTTCGCCATTTCTTACTACTGGCATTGGGTTTGCACAATATTCTGTAAATAAAAAAATTGATACACAAATTCCACATCGTGTTGACACAAACGGAAGAGACCTAATTGTACCAATTGGTGCCGGTGTACAATTCAAATTTAATAAAACGTGGGGATTCAGGTATCAATACTTATACTACATTACAAACAATGATAAGCATGATAAACGTACTGAGTCAAAAAACAATGATGTATTCGGTCAGCATATTTTAAGTATTGTTTATTCGTTTGGAAATGTTGAACGCAAAGAAGACTGTAAATGTAACTTTTGAATATTGATGAAATCTTCATTCCTTTTGATTGCTCTAAACTTTACTCTTTACCTTTCCAAATCCTTTCATTAATTAAATTAGTCTAACAGTTTGTGAACTAATTTGACATTTGTAATTGCAAGCTAAAAATAACATTTATTTTGAGCCTATATTTTTCATTATCTTTCTAACGAACAGCTTTTTGACCTCACAATATTTCCTTATCTTTGCAAATGATTCAAAGTCAAGCTTAATATAGTTCAAGTAATTGAATATGTATAGATTAACGTCAATTTAAAAATAATTATTTGACAGAATGACTTCTTTTAATGCTGTTATATCCATTAAGTTCCAAATCTTCAACAAATTTCATAACTTCAAAACAAACAATGATTCATTTTTTTCAGACCCCCACCCAACATATTTTTGTGGTTCAAACACAAATCAATTTGACGACAGAAGATGTAAGTAAATTAGAATGGCTTTTTAGCGAAGCAAAGTTGATACATCAATCCTCTATTGAAGGAAACTTTATAGGTCCGCGCCGCGAAATGATAACTCCTTGGAGTACCAATGCCGTTGAAATAACTCAAAATATGGGTATCAGCGGCATTCTTCGTATAGAAGAGTTTCGTTTAACATCAGCTTCTGTAAGCAAAACAGAGCACGATCCGATGCTCGAACGTGTATATACGAGCTTGAATCAGGATATTTTCAGCATTAATAAGCAGCCCGAACCGATTTTGTACATTGATGATGTTGCAGCTTATAACGAAAAAGAAGGATTAGCACTCAGTCCTGATGAAATTGAGTATTTGAATGATGTGAGTATAAAAGTAGGTCGAAAATTAACTGATAGTGAAGTGTTTGGATTTTCACAGGTGAATTCTGAACATTGTCGACATAAAATTTTTAATGGACAATATATTATCGATGGTGAGGAAAAGGAACTGACTCTATTCAATTTAATTCGCAAAACATCTCAAGATAATCCTAATAAGTTAGTATCGGCTTACAAAGACAATGTAGCTTTTAATGCAGGACCAAGCATTGAACAATTTGCACCTGCAAGCGGCGATAAACCTGATTATTTTCAAGTAAAGAAGATAGATTCGGTTATTTCATTGAAAGCAGAAACACATAATTTTCCCACTACTGTTGAGCCGTTCAATGGTGCGGCAACTGGAACTGGAGGTGAAATTCGTGACCGACTCGGTGGTGGAAAAGCAAGTTTGCCCATTGCAGGAACGGCTGTATATATGACAAGTTATCCACGGAACAAGACAACAAAACTGCCCCCTAACCCACTAAAGGGGGAACAAGACGCAGTTTCTGATGAAGCCGTTGGTTCTTGGGAAAATGCTATAGAAGCACGCAAATGGCTGTATCAAACTCCTGAACAGATTCTGATTAAAGCATCAAATGGTGCTTCTGATTTTGGGAATAAATTTGGGCAACCGCTCATCTGTGGTTCATTATTGACTTTTGAACACCAAGAAAACAACAAAAAATTTGGTTACGATAAGGTAATTATGTTGGCGGGTGGCGTAGGTTTTGGAACTATGCGTGATGCACTAAAAGGAGAAGTGGCTGCTGGTGAGAAAGTAGTAGTGATGGGTGGCGACAATTACCGAATTGGAATGGGTGGAGCTGCGGTTTCGTCTGTACAAACAGGTTCGTTCGACAATGCCATCGAATTAAATGCCGTTCAGCGTGCAAATCCTGAAATGCAAAAACGTGTTTCTAATGTAATACGTACATTAGCTGAGTCAGAATCTAACCCTATTGTTTCTATTCACGATCATGGTGCTGGTGGACATCTAAATTGCCTTTCGGAATTGGTAGAAACAACAGGAGGAATCATTGATATGTCGGCATTGCCAGTGGGTGACCCAACTTTGAGTGCCAAAGAAATTGCAGGCAATGAAAGTCAGGAACGTATGGGAATGATCATACGCGAAAAAGATGTTGAAGCAGTTCGCCGAATTGCTGAACGCGAAAGATCTCCATTTTATGTCGTTGGAGAAACTACAGGAAACATGGACTTTGTGTTTGAACAGGCCGATGGCCAAAAACCTATCAATCTTAAGATTGAAGATATGTTTGGCAAACCACCTCGCATGGTGATTACCGACAACAGTGTAGAAGAACATTATGCAGCTCCTGAAATTTCAGAAGACAAATTACAACAATATATTGAGAATGTATTGCAAGTTGAATCAGTTGCTTGTAAGGATTGGTTGACAAATAAAGTAGACCGTTCGGTAACTGGAAAAGTTGCACGCCAGCAATGTGCAGGCGAAATTCAATTGCCCTTGAATGATTTAGGTGTGGTAGCATTGGATTATCGTGGGACAGTTGGGATTGCTACTTCCATTGGTCTCGCACCTTTGGTAGCAATGGCCGATTCAGAAGCTGGCTCAGTGATGGCCGTGGCCGAAGCACTTACAAATATTGTTTGGGCACCGCTTGCCGATGGGTTGGAAAGCGTATCGTTGAGTGCCAACTGGATGTGGCCTTGCAAAAATCCAGGAGAAGATGCTCGATTATACAGAGCTGTTGAAGCTTGTTCAGATTTTGCTTGTTCTTTAGGAATTAATATCCCTACTGGAAAAGATTCATTGTCGATGACGCAAGTTTATAATTCTACTTCCGACGGAAAGCAAGATAAAGTATTTTCACCAGGAACAGTAATTATTTCAGCTGGTGCTGAGGTTTCTGATGTGACAAGAACAGTTTCGCCAGTTTTGGTGAACGATCCAAAATCAGTAGTTTATTATATCGATTTTTCGTTTGATAAACATAAATTAGGTGGTTCGGTATTGGCACAAACCATGAACAGAATTGGCGATGAAGTTCCAACTGTTCAAGATGCCGAATATTTCAAGGCAGCTTTTGATAGTATTCAAGCAATGATTGCCAATAATCTAATTTTAGCCGGACATGATATCTCGGAAGGTGGTATGATTACAGCTTTGCTCGAAATGTGTTTTGGAAATTCTAAAGGCGGTTTGAATGTAAACCTTGATTATATAGCCGAAAGCTCATTAGTTACCATCCTTTTTGCTGAAAATCCAGGCGTATTGATTCAGGTAAAAGATAGAAAAGCTGTTGAGAAAATCCTGACTGACAACGGAGTTGGTTTTGCCCGAATTGCTACTCCAATAGCTGAAAGACGGTTGGAAGTCAATCGCAAAAAAGATGCTTATTCTTTCTCAATTAACGATTTACGTGACTTATGGTTTCGGACTTCTTATTTGCTCGATCGCCGC
>JBBRHJ010000260.1:0-5423 GCA_038222885.1 Bacteroidales bacterium
CGTTAGCAACAAGGCGAAAAAAAGACAGCAGACTACAAACTTGAAAGGATTGAAAAATATTTTAACAACGAAATACAATATAGAAACTTTGACTGTCGAGAAAGATAAAAGATTTAGTTTTTTTGCCGACCCACAAAGAAAGGACAGCCATCACACATTTGGCACATTGACTCGTCCTCAACACAAGCCAACGCTTCGCAAAAGTCAAAGAGCCAAATCTTGCCGTCCCGCATAATATTATTTGGAACGATTATAAAAAAGCTATCTTTGCAAAATAGAAAATGACAAAAAAGCGTAATCATATTATTTCAATACTATTGGTGTTTATTTTCCTGACACCAATGGCTGTTCAGCTATTAGACAGTCAGTTTCACCATCATGACCATTTTATTTGTACTGCTAAAAATGAAAAGCACTTTCACGATTATCACTTTAAATGTCCAATACCAGGTTTTGAATTTTCTTTATACTCATTAAACAAAATCGTACTTGCAACTCAAAAGACTTTTTATTTTGAGAAATTTTTCACAAACTACATTTCTATTCATTTTTGTAGCAAGTCAAAATATTCATTTTCATTAAGGGCACCACCTTTTAATATTTACAATTAATTTTCTTTTGGTGAATATATAAAATTCACCGATTTTTTGCTGATGCAATTAGAAAACTAATTGCATCAGATAATCATATTGTGTAATATTAAAAGGAATTCAAATGAAAAAAAACTTATGGGTTTTAGTAATCCTGCTATTTTGTTCAACAGCAGGATTTACCCAAAATATATCAGATGCACACATAACAGGTCATGTTGTAAATAAAACCACGAAAGAATACATACCCTTGATAAGTGTAGCATTAAAAGGAACAACAATCGGAACAACAACAGATGCAACAGGTCATTATTTTTTAAAGAACCTGCCAACTGGTAAATTTACCATGGTTGTTTCTGGAATAGGATATAAATCAGTTGAAAAAGAGATTGATTTAACTTCTGTCAAAAACATAGATGCTGACTTTGAATTAGAAGAAGACCAAATAATGTTAGAGGGTGTTGTGGTTTCAGCCAATCGTAACGAAACCAACCGCAAAGAAGCACCAACCATTGTGAATATTATAAGTCCAAAAATTTTTGAAAGCACAAATTCGGTGTGCCTTGCACAGGGGTTAAATTTTCAACCAGGGTTACGGACTGAAATCAATTGCCAGAACTGTGGTTTGCCACAAGTAAGAATAAATGGTTTGGATGGTACGTATTCACAAATTTTAATTGACAGTCGTCCTATTTATAGTGCTTTGCAGAGTGTCTATGGTATCGAACAAATCCCAACAAATATGATAGAACGAGTGGAAGTAGTTCGTGGCGGTGGTTCTGCTATTTTTGGCACCAATGCTATCGGAGGCACTATAAACATTATCACCAAAGACCCAACTGGAAATTCAGTTACATTGGCAAATACGACTACTATGATTGGAGGGAAAACTCCTGACATAAATACCACTTTAAACGCATCGGTTGTTTCCGATGATAATAAAGCTGGCATAACACTCTTTGGTTCAACAAGACAGCGGAATCCGTATGATAACAATGGAGATGGCTTCTCAGAAATCACCAAACTTAAAGTACAAAATCTCGGTTTTAAAGGTTTTTATAAAACAGGTAATTACAGTAAATTGACGGTTGAGTATCACAATCTATATAATTACCTCAGAGGTGGAAATAATTTCGATTTACCTGTTCAACAGGCTGATATTGCAGAGGCTGCTGAGTATAATGTAAATACAGGTAGTATGAATTATGATATTTTATCAAAGAATAGTAAGCATCATTTTAATATTTTTTCATCAGCTCAGCTAATTAATCGTACTAACTATGCAGGTGCTCAGCAAGACCCGAATGGCTTTGGCAAAACTGATGGTAAGACCTTCGTTGCAGGTGGACAATATACTTATTCAATGGATAAACTATTCTTTATGCCGTCAGTTCTCACAACGGGTGCTGAATATAATATTGATGATTTACATGATGTAATACAGGGTTACAATAGAACAACTGACCAGAGTATAAATATCACTAGTGCATATTTACAAAACGAGTGGAAAAATAAAAAGTTGAGCATTCTTTTGGGTGGACGATTTGATAAGCACAGTTTAATTAAAGACCCAATTTTAAGCCCTCGGATGAATTTGCGATATAATCCAAATGACATTTTTAGTTTTCGGGCAAGTTATTCCACGGGATTCCGTGCTCCGCAGGTGTACGATGAAGATTTACACGGCTCAGCAATTGGAGGGGAAATTTCTTTTATTCAAAACAGCCCGAATCTTGAACCTGAAAAATCACAAAGTTACAGCGGTTCAATCGACATTGACAAAATATTTGGTAATGTTCAAACAGAATTCCTTATGGAAGGATTTTACACTAATTTGGATAACGTATTTGTGTTGAACGAAATCGGGACTAATTCAGATGGTAGTTTGATACTTGAGAGAAATAATGCCTCAGGAGCTCTAGTAAAAGGAATAAACTTAGAAGGCAAAATAGTTCCTTCAAATAAACTTCAATTTCAATTAGGAATTACTTTTCAAAAAAGCGAGTATAAAGAAGCACAGCAGTGGAGTGATGACTTAACTTTAGTTCCACAGAAAAAAATGTTTCGTTCCCCTGACCAGTATGGCTTTTTGACAGCAATGTATCAAGTCGTTAAGGACTTCAATGTTTCTTTGACTGGAACTTATACCGGAAGTATGTTGGTTCAACATTTTGCAGGTTATATACCAAACGACATAGAAGTAAACACACCAAGTTTTTTTGATTTAAACTTAAAACTATCGTATGATTTCAAACTCAAAGGCAGTACTAAAATGCAGCTAAACGGCGGTGTTCAAAACATTTTTAATAGTTATCAAAACGATTTTGATAAAGGCACATTTCGTGATGCCGGTTACATTTATGGACCAGCTTTACCACGGTCATTAACATTTGGTCTTAAAATCATGTTATAGATTTGAAATAATTGCCTACTCACACAGTCTGGCACATTGTCGAGTCGCTCAAAGCCAACGCTAAGACCAAAACTCGTCAAAGAGCCAGACTGTTTTGCTTCCCTTTTTGCCTATGCTGAAAAAACTAAATCTTTGCTGCTCACAATCCGACAGAAAAATTATAGTAACTTTGAGAATGTATTTCGTTTAATGAAAAGTTTGTAATACCATGCCTGACAGACAAAACGCCCAGTTGCTAACAAAGGCTAAATGCAATAAGGGTTTTAGTGGTTTGCGAAGGTTTGTAGCCCGCTTAAACTTTTCGTGTAACTTGACAGGGAATCGCCCGCAATCCCTTACTGCACTTAGCCTCAACCGTTAGCGTTCATTGTAAAGACAGAAAATCGAGACATTAATCAATATTATAAAAATGGAATCAAATCTAATTGTAGGAGCACTAATTGCCATTACTTCAGGGGTTATTGTTCAAATCGTAAATTCTTTTCTTGACATCAAAAAAGAAAAGAGAAAATTTGTTTTTGAGAAAATTGAAGATATTATTAATTCAATTAGTGCAATAAATGAAGGATTACAACAAGATGCTGCAACAACATTTGGAGTTGGTCCGCCAAATGGAAGTTTAAAAGATTTATCACTTGAATTAATCAAGATTAAATGTATTGTAAAAGTTTACCACCCAAATTTAGGTAAAAATATAGATGATTTTAACGAAAGTATGAATCAATATTTTGCAGCAAAACGAGAGTTTATTAATTCACAAAGACAAGGTGTAAAACAAGTTCAATTAGACCAGAAATTTCAAGTTATTAAAGAAAAATTTGAATTGTGTACAAAGGAAATAGAATCATTTATTGATGCTTTAACTAAATATGCAAGACTTTAGCAAAAATAACAACGAAACGCTAACACGCGGTATATTTTATTGCCGAGTTAGTGCAGGTTTCAACGTTTCTGCATCTAATAAACTTTCGTGTAGCTTGACAGGTCAGTGCTTCGAAATCGGCAACAAAAACATACCGCCATCCGTTAGGCAACATGCTAGGACAAACTACACTTAGACAAAATAGATACCGAAATGACAGAAAAAAAAATATTTATTAGCCATTCATCAAAGGACAATGACTATGTGGAATCATTTGTTGAGAACATATTGAGATTAGGACTTGACATCCCAGCTGAAAGAATATTTTGTTCAAGCATGGAGGGACAAGGAGTAAAAAGTGGGCAGTATATTCCTGATAGACTAAAAGAAGAAATAAACAAATCTTCTCTGGCTTTATTATTCATTTCAAAAAATTATAAGTCCAGTGAAATTTGTCTTAATGAAGTTGGTGCAGCTTGGGTAATGCTTGAAAAGGAATCTGTAATACCAATGTTATTGCCCAATATTGGCTTTACCGAAATTGGCTTTTTAGACCTAAATCGACTTGGTTTAAAACTATATGAAAAAGAAGGTATTTTAAAGCTAATTCAGGACTGTAAGGAAGAATTAAATCCAAGTTTTAACTTGGAAAAATTGCATAAGAAAATAGAGGATTATTTAAGTGACATAGCTAAAATAAACAAAGTAGAAACAAAACTAGACACTAGCGAATCAGAAGAAGTTGACGAATGGACAGATTGTTTTACAAACAATCTGTATCCGCTAAATGAAATTATTCGCAAGGCGATTCCAGCTCATGGGGACGGAATTCACAAAATTACCGACACAAGAATTCAGACACAATTATTAACTGACCTTAGTAAAGCAAAATTTCTAAAACATTTTTGGTATAAACAAGCTGAGGGAGATTTCTATGTAGAACGACTTAGAAAATTACCATCTGGAAACTGGTTAATCTCGACCTTTAATTGGGAAATAAAATTTTCTGAAATTTGGGTTTGCATGTATACCGAATTGCAATACGAGTTTATTTTAATCAAATCAGAAAAACAAGAACCCTACAAAATCGACTCTGACATTGGAGGCTTTAGTTACAATGTTGGAGTTTTAAATGACAGGACAATAGTAAGTGAAAATGAAAGATTGAACGGTTATGCAATAATAAAAGGTGAAACAATCGATTTACATGAACATGGAATTGAACCTCGTATTAGAGATGACGAATCACATTGGGTATTTCTCGTTTCTGATTATCACAAGGCTGGATTTAACGCAGACGAAACAATTGAATTTTGTGAAAAGCTTGACTCTGGTGAAATTGAAGTAAACCAAGAAAATATTTTTAAATTTTTAAGGTTGCTTAGGAATAATCCAGTTGTCATTAGGTACAGATGATAAAAGCACGATTGCCTAACAGCACCTATAAGAAATTGGCGGTTCAGTACTCCGCAGACACATTTGTGGTTAATCAAGCATTGGTTCTCCGCATCAAGTTTTGTGGTGAAAATCGCCAAATTCTTGTAGCTGCATTCCGTTA
>JBBRHJ010000261.1:0-5374 GCA_038222885.1 Bacteroidales bacterium
CACTACCAATAAAGAGTTGAAATTTTATCAGGATTATAAAAATTATCCAGATAATCGTGCCAAGTACAATAAGTTTTTGGCAAATTTGAAAGCTTATCGCATCGATTCAAAATTTTTTAAAGCTTACTTTCATTTTCAACTTTGGAAAATGTATGGCAATGTTCCTATTGTGGATAATGTAATTTCCGAAAAGGAAGCATTACAGTTAAAACAAGCAACAACAGCTGAAATGGTTACTTATATTGCAACTACACTCAATCAAGTAATACGTGAATTTGATCAACTTGAAACCGTTTCCGGCTCGGCTTATCACGCAGGTAAATGGGATCCAAGTAGTTTGGGACGTATAACCAAAGGAGCCGCATTGGCACTTAAATGTAGAATGTTTTTATATGCTGCAAGTCCTTTGCACAACCAGGGAGCATACAACAAAGTACTCTGTGATAGTGCCGCTAAAACTGCTGCAAGTATTATCAACTTAAACATTTACAGCGTAAATATAGGTTATCGTAAGTTGCAATTTAATCGTACGGCATCAAATCCAGAAAATATTTTGGATAATCGGGTGGATATTTTAGATAATAATTTTATGGAATTCAGTAATTATCCAAAAAGCGGTTTAGCTAAATATGTAAATGTTCCTGGTGTAGGCTCTAACGTGACAAGTCCCTCACAGAATTTAGTAGATGCTTACGATAAATTACCAGGTTATTCTGCTGCAGCACCTTTTCAAAAACTGGATGTTCGGTTTGCTCAAACTATTTATTGCAATGGAGATATTGTGAATGGAGTGCCGGTTGAAAGTTTCAGAGGCGGTAAAGATGGGATTGGAGAAAAAAATGCCACGACTACGGGTTATTACCTCAAAAAGTTTGTTAACGACACATTAACATTACCAGTAGGTACCACAGCTCCCCACGTTTGGTATATTTTCAGATATTCAGAAGTGTTGTTAAACTATGCGGAGGCTATGTTCAATGCGCATGGAAATGTAAATAAAGGATATATTACAGCTGGGACTGACCTGACACCAGAGGCTGCTCTTAATTTGGTTCGCTTGCGTGAGGGTAAGAATTTAGGTAACTTAGCAATAGCCACAACATTAACCAATGAGCTTATTCGCCGTGAACGACAAGTTGAATTGGCATTTGAAGGACACCGATTTTGGGATGTACGAAGGTGGAACATTGCAAATAGCACAGAAAATAAGCCATTAAGAGGAATGAATATAACCATTACAAATGCTGTTAAAAACTACGATCCCAATTATGTTGTTGAGAATCGTAAATTCGTAGCAGGAATGGAACTTTTTCCTATCCCATATACCGAAATGCATTTGTATCCATCATGGGTGCAGAATTGGTGGTAATAAAATATTCTGAATAAAATCACATACAAAGTCAAACTTGTGAAAGACAAATTTATTAAATTCAATTTTCTTATGAAAAACTATAAGTTAGCATACTTAATCGCCGTTTTAGCAGTATTTTTTGGCTGTACTTCCGAGGCAGTCGACAATCCGATAGTTTTAACTGGTACTATTGCCAAGAAAGGTCAACCAGCCAGCAATTCCGAACAGCTATTCCAATTGGGCGATACTATTATCTATAAATTTGAAGTAACATCACCCAATGGTATTGCAAAAGTAGAGTTTTCAAATTTTGAAGGCGTTGGTACGAACCAAAAAGCCCCCGTGGTATTGTCAAAGATGGAGAATTTACAAGGAACAACTTGGACACTTGTCGATACAATAAAAAATATACAGACCGATATGCGCTATTCCGTTTATGTGGAAGACATGAATCGACAATACAAAACATTGCAGTTGAATGCTTTATTGGATGTATCGCGTTATTTATCCATATCTTTGTATGATGGTTTGGCAAATGGAACTTCGCTCACTTTCTTAAATACGCAGTCGGGTCGTACGTTTTATATTGCCAATACGATTGCTGATCCCGCTGGTATTGACTTTGGGTTTGCTTTTATCGAAAATAAGTCGAATGTATTGGCTTGTTTGGTTTCGTTTGACGATTATTGGTACACTGGAAATTATTCCATGGTATCGAATGAACTCAATCAACCCCTTGTGTTCCGTAAATCTACGCCCGCTGTTGCAACACCTGCTACAAATACAAGTTGGATAAAAGACAAAGTGAAAAATGCAGCTGATTTAAAAATTCTTTTCGATGCGGCTGCTGATTTTAGCTCAGTATTGCCCATTTTTCCAGATACAAAGGTGGCTGTTAATATAAAATTGAGAGATGCAATTTGTTTCAAAACTGCTGATGGCAGATATGGTTTATTACAAATTACCTTGGTGGATGCAAAAAGTAATTCGACAGCTAATAACCAAAAAATTAGCTTTGCAATGGTTGTAGAAAAAAAACTTACTTCAAACAATTAATACTATGATGATGAAAAATAAAATAAAGGTTGAAAAACTAATAAACATAAAACTCCTTTTCATAGCCTTGTTGTTACCAATGTTTACTTTTCAGGCTTGTAAAGATGATAAAATGAGCCCTGCTCCTGTAGTTACTGTCTTTGTCAACAATGATGATATAACTGCCAATCCTGCTATAACAGTGGCATCGGGTACTCGTGTTGAATATCGTTTCGAGATTGCAGCTTCTACTACTATTGCTAATTTGAAAACGGTGATCACTGATTTACGCAAACCAGATGCTAAAACTTTCAAGGAATTAATAGTAGGTGGACAGACCAATTCCTTAAAACAAACCATAAAATCAGTTATTTTTCCATTGTATAGTCAGGAAATCATGCTGGTGGTGAAAGATGTTGATGGAAATGAAGTTACAAAATCATTTACTATTACAATTCAATAAAGAGAAAATTTAAGCTAGTTGTTGTTATGAAAAGGTCAGGATTAGTACTTATATTTTTTATTTCTTCATTTTGTATGATTTATAGTCAATTGCAAACTTACAAATCTTATATCACTACAAACACGCCTAAAACTGCTGAAATAGATATTTTTCTCAATAACCCAGGAGTTTGGGCTCAATTTGACCCGCAGTTGGGTTATATTCTTGGAAACTCAATGCCTCATGATGGAAGAGATAATAATTATACTATTTCCACCGTACAAAAAAATGGAGCTCGCACGCAAATAAATTACAAGTCCAAACCTTGTCGCATCAATGTTTTTGGCGATAGTTTTGCACAATGTCATCAAGTTTCTGATGGCGAAACATGGGAGGAATTGTTGGCAGCGAACTACGGTGAGCCTATTCGTAACTTCGGTATGGGCGGTTACGGCACTTATCAATCCTATCGTAGATTAATTAAGGAAGAAACTGGTAAGAACAAAGTAGAAAATATTCTCTTTTATATTTGGGGAGACGACCATCAACGGAGCTTGCTTCAAACACGATACATGGCCATAAAAGCTTGGAACGATAAAATGGATCCAGGCTTTACTTTTCATGGGAACTTCTGGCCTTACATGGATTTCGACTTAAACACCGGAAAATTTACAGAACATGATAACAAGTTGAATACAAGAAAATTATTGTATAAAATGACTGACTCAACTTGGATGTACTCCACTTTGAAAGATAATCTTGCTTTGCAAATGTTAGTTTACATTCAGGGTTATACTTCGGATTTTGATACGCTAAAATTGAAGCAATTGGCAAAGTGGATGGATGTGAAAATTGACTTTGATGACAAAACTAATTTGAAGCAAAACATAGGCAATCTATTGGATAAATTTGGCTATGCTGCTAATCTTTATATACTTGACAAACTAAAAACATTTGCGAAAAACAATAATAAAAACTTGATGGTTATAATTTTTGACCCATACAAAGTTACCTATGAATTAATGATGTCGCTTCCACGCACCGATCAATTAATGCTGGATTATCTGCAAAAAGAAAAATTCAATTATTTTGACATGAATGTGGTTCATGCAGAAGATTTTAAAAAAGGAAATCTGACTATTTCTGACTATTATGCAAAATATCTTTCAGGACATTATGATGTGAATGGAAATAGATTTTTTGCAAGTGCTATAAAAGGAAAAATTGTAGACTGGCTTAACCCTAAGCCCATTACATACCGCAATAACGAAAACGAATCAATCAATTTTAAAGGATATTTGCAAGGAATAAAATAAATTTACTATAAATCAATACTTTACACTATGAATTCACGCTACACTTCGATCCTTATTATATTACTTTCATTCACGATTTTTTCATTCAAGGCCTTTGCTGCCTTTCCAACCGATATTTGGCCACAAGCTGGACAAACTGCGCAATGGACAGTGAGCGCAACTAACGAATTATGTTTCGATGGTACTCAACCGGGATTTGGTCCAGCTACAATTGCTACCACTTTCGGCAATTTGGTATCCAATGATTATACAGGCTTAAAAATCAAGTTCGATGCCTATATCTCAGCAGCAGGCGAAAGTACAACTCTCGTTCTGAGTTCAAATGGAGTTTGGGGAGGTAAAGGTATTCTCATTGAGATGAATAAATACTCCATAGTAGGGGTCTCGAATTTTTCTTATCCAGGCACAATGATTACATCCGATGTGCCAACTTATCAAAACAGCATTGTAAAGACGGGCATGTACAATTCATTTATTGTTGATGTCAGTGCAGCCGGAATAATTACAGTTACAGTAAACGGATATGTTTGTCCTACGACTTATGCTGCAGCACTCTCTGTGCTTCAAGCAGCTGCTCCAGTGCCACGTTTCGCTTATTTCTGTGCAGGATTCACGGGCTTTAAACTTAAAAATTTGAATGTTCAGAAAGCTTCTGAAACAAGACAATACTTTACTCCAGTAACTACTCTCCCCGGTATCTCATATTATATTGATGCAATAAATGGAAGTGATATTGCAACTGGTACATCTGAATCAGACGCATGGAAAACATTTGTGAATGTAAATAAAAGGGTACTTGCTGCAGGAACTAAAATCTTATTAAAAAAAGGCAGTGTTTGGAATCAACGATTGGAAATTAGAGGAGCTGGGACACAAGATAATTGGATTCAGGTGGATAGTTACGGCTCTGATTCTAATAAACCAAAAATTTCATTGACCAATCATAAAGATGATATTGCATTGTTAATTTGTGACTTGGACAAAACTTCAGGTACAGCTAGGTCGCAATCCATCAGTTATATAAAAATTCAAAATATAGAAATATCAGATACCAGAATGGGAATTTATTACCGATCAATTACTGGTACGACCAATACAGGTTTTGTAGTGGATAATGTAACTTTTAATAATATCAACTGTGATCCAGTGTTGATTGCATTAAATAGTGCTAGTGACAAAAATGCAGAAATTACAAGTCAATTGTTAGCCTCAAAAGGTAATTTAGAAACA
>JBBRHJ010000262.1:0-5363 GCA_038222885.1 Bacteroidales bacterium
ATAGTAAAAAGAACCAAAAGTGAACAACGTTTTTGAATCGTAATCACCAATACTTTCGTTACCAGTAACACCCCAGCTTGCACGGAATTTGGCATCGGTCAAGACTTTTTTCGAAAACTTCATAAAATTTTCATCTGAAAACCTCCAACCAGTTGATAATGAAGGGAAATAACCCCAACGATTGGAGATAAATCGTGAAGAGCCATCAGCACGGAGCGTAAAATTAACAAGATATCTACCTGCATAATTATATTCAGCACGACCAAAGAAACTTGCCATAGCATGTGAAGTAGCACCAGATGTTGTTCCAATAGGATCAAGAACCTGAATAGAATTTACTGTCAAAACATTTTCAGAAACATATTGACTTCCTTTAAAATCAAGGTATTCCGCATACCAATCTTGAGCAGATGTACCAAGCATTGTTGACATATTATGTTTATCAAAGGATCGTTTGTAAGATAAAAACGCATCTACCGAAATCCTCCTTGCCAAATCGGTATAATCGCCTCCTGTGGCAATACCAGGTCCCGTTGAAGTTGAATTTAACAAGCCAGAAGCAAACACTTGATTTCTATCTATTGACAAAGAGCCGTTTATACTAGCTTGTGCAATTATATACTTATTTATTTTATATTGAATATTTTCGGTTATGGAAATATCATGGTTTTTATGATCATTTATTCGCATTTCAGCATCTGCAGGAGGATTTTTAAAGCCAGCATTATCATATACCCAAGATCCATCAGGGTATCTTAACACAAAATAAGGCTGCCGTCTTAGTGCCACACCAATGACAGCTCCATCGTTAATTCTATTAAAATTTTGAAATGAATAATTGATAGATGTAGTTAGCAATAATTTTTTAGTAGCCTGATAATCAATGGTTGATCTAAAAGTAAAACGCTTATTAAAGCTACCTGAAATTATACCTTTATCATCCAAAAAACTAATTGAGTTGAAAAATTTAGTCAATTCGGTAGCATTGCTAATACTCATATCATATTGGTCGCGATTAGCAGTTCGGGTCATTTCATCTTGATAATCTATATTAGCACTTGCATTATAAGCATTTGGATCATTTGGAGGGTTGTAAATTTGTTGTGTCTGATTTCTTATGGCTTCAAACAATCTGCGTTCATAAGAATTTGATTGAGGTATTTTATTTGATAAATTTGAAAAACTATGCAAATAACGAGCATTTACTTTAATTTTTCCTGTTTCTCCTTTTTTGGTAGTAATAAGAATTACACCATTGGCCGATCGAGATCCATAAATTGCTGACGAAGCAGCATCTTTAAGAATTTCAATAGATTTTATATCATTGGGGTTCAATATGGCGATATTAGTCATTTGTACACCATCTACTACATAAAGAGGATTGACACCACTTTCGAAAGTTGACATACCCCGTATCCGAATAGTGCTTTCGTCACTAGGAGCACCAGAAGTACTCACTACCATCACACCTGGTGCCTCTCCTTGTAGCACATCATAAATATCCATAGGTTGACGTTTCTCTATTGATTCGGCATCAATAGAGCTTATAGCCCCAGTAATATCTCTTTTTTTTGTAGTGCCATACCCGATTACAATTAACTCATCTAATTCTTGCAGAGCGGGAGTCAATTTAATTTTCAAGGATGTTTTACCGCCAATTAACAAAGTGCTTTGTTCATACCCTAAATACGAAATTTCAATCTGCGCATCTTCGGCTACATCAAGGCTAAATCTCCCATCCAAGTCGGTAATTGTACCTGTTCTTGAGCCAACAACAAGTACAGACGCACCAATTACCGACTCATTTCTGTCGTCGGTAACTATGCCCGTAATTTTAATAAGGTTCTTTTCGGGTTTGACTTGAACGTTGGTAGGAGTTAGTTTTTTTGTAATATAAATTTGTCTACCATCAATTTTATATTCGTTGGGTGAGTTTGTAAATAACTCGATCAAAACTTGTTCAATTGTTTTATTCACAATATTCAAGCTTATTTTTCGGTTAACGTCTACATCTTTATCGCTGTAGAAAAAAACATAATTACTATTATTTTCAATTATTCCAAAAGTTTCAGAAAGCTTTTGGTTAGCAACTTTGAAACTAAAATTATTGTTTTGAGCATTAACTCCATTAAATGAAAGAATTGACATTAACATTGGAATAAAAACTTTCAATAGCGAATGTATGTTTGGCATCAATTTGCATATTCTGTTTTTTATCATATTCTGTACTGACTTTTTATTGTAATGTCTTTAATTTCTGGTTAAAAAATCAACTATAAATTGTTTACGGGTATTATTTAGAACCTTTTGTATCTTAATTTTATCAAAAATAGCGGTATATCTCAAATAAACAAGTTAGCAAATGTACGAAAATAATATAAAACAATGACAGTAATAAAACTTAAACAATATAATTGAGCTGTATAGCGCTAAATACAATCAATTATTTTGCGTTGAATTTTGTTTTTTAAGCAGATTCAAATTACTTATCAGATTTTTAGGGTCGGTAATTAGAAAAACAATGTCCGCCCGTTAGTTAATTATGTTTTTTCAATAGGCATATTTTTTTAGTTGATTTTACTATTAATTGAATTCGATTATGTACATACTATCTTTAACCAAATAATTCATATTAGTTATTTTTGTTAACCCATCCATCATCTGTTTCATGTCATCCTTTAACTCTAGCTTGCCTGAGAATGATTTTCCAGAAGTAGAAACTGGTAGTTTCACTGCAACATTGTAGTAGTGGGATAAACGTAACAATACATTTTCTATTGATTCGTTTCGGAAAGTGTAATTTCCATTGCGCCACGAAGTATAGTTTTCAACATCCACGGTTTCTAATGTTGTAGATTGGTCGGTGTAAACATACATCTGGTTAGGTTTAATTACAGTTTCTTTTCCTACTTTAGGCTGAACATGTACCGATCCGTTTACCAAAACTACATTTGTTTGGTTGTCGTTTTTGTAAGCAGCAAGATTAAAGGATGTTCCTAAAACACGCACATCTAATTTGTTTGTTCGTATTACGAATGGACGATTGGCATCGTGTGTTACATTGGCAAATACTTCACCATCAACATATATCTCTCGTATATCCTTACTAAATTTCGTTGGATAACTCACAACAGTTCCTACATTTACCCATAGTTCCGTACCATCGGACAGTACTAAGAAAGCACGTTTACCATAAGGCACTCGCAGCTGATTAAAGCTCGTAGTTGGAATTTCAGTATCTGACGATTCAATAGTTTCTTTGTTAACTTTTAATCTACCATTTACGTCGTACTCCACATTGGCTTGTGTGCCTACCAGTGTGAGTGCTTCATCGTTTGATATTAACTGAATATATTTACTTTCATGCTTTGTGTGAGTGGTGCTTGCGTTGGCAAAATCGACCAATGATTGAGAGCCATTTTCATTTTTATTTTGTAAATATGAAAACACGGATAAGCCTAAAATAAACACTATGCTTGCTGCAATTGTGCTGTAGCGAAACATTGAAATACGTTTTTTATGTTTTATTTTAGCTTGATTGCTGTGTTGTATACGTTTCCATATTTCATCTGGTCGCCCTTCGGGAACTTCTGGTGATACATCGTGTAAACTTTTCAGGGTCATGTAAGCCGATATGAATTCATTTATATCCACCACATGTTCATCGGTTATCGATTTCCAAAATGCCATATTTTCCTCGGTAGGATTTAGCATCGAGTAGACGAACTTGTCGTCAGTTAAGAAATCTTCTGTTTTATATTTTGAATAATCTGTATTCATTCTTTTTCAAATAGTTTTGGTTTGTTTTTTTATAGAGTAACCTTATTGTAAAAAGTACTCACTTTTTTTGATCTGTTCGTATTAAAATGTCAAATAAATTAAAAGTGCTATCATTTAATCAATCGCTGATACTTTTTTGAGTGATTTTATTGAGTAATGAATTAAGTTTTTGATCGATTGATAGTTGATTTTCATTATTATAGCTATTTAATCGAGTAAACAAAATTTCCGTCAGTTAGGATATCTTTTATTTTAATGTTTGAATAATCTGTGTGCATATATTTTTTTAATAGCATTGGCTTGTTATTTATAGAGTAAACTTATTGTAAAAAGTACTCACTATTTTTGCTAATCGTATTAAAATATCAAATAAATTAAAAATGTTATCAAAAAACTGACTGCTGATACTTTTTTTAGTTTCTTTATGGAGCGATGAATCAAATTTTTAACCGATTGATAGTTGATTTTCATTATTATAGCTATTTCATCGAGCGATAGGCCTTCAACAAATCTGTGATAGAGTGCTTCGCGCTGGTTAGCATTCAATCCACTATACAGTTGCTCTACAAATTTTTCGTTTTCATTAGCTGTTTCGTTTTCTATCCAATTATATTCTGAGTCTTTTTCTTCTAAACCGTAATTTTCGTTTTCGTTTAATTCACCCGTACTTAGCTCTTTTTTCATTAAGTAAAACAAGCGATTTCGGAAAGATGTAATGAAATATGATTTTATATTGTCGACACCCTGAAGGTAGTGACGATGCGTGTATATCTCGACAAATATGTCGTGAATAGCGTCTTCAATCATTTCTGACTTTGCACGTAACGACAGCCCAAATGCATATAAATCAGTTACATAGAGTTTGTAAATGCTTGCATAAGCACTTTCACTTCCAGCCAGAAATTCGTCTCTGAGCTGGATAATGTCGTACGATTTTAGGTCATCAATTATATACTTCATACTATTAGATGGTTATTTCTTCAGAATATGAGTTCCTAATTTTACATTGGTACTCAATTTTACTGTTAAAAAAACAAAAATCCTCAATGCCATCATGAGAAATGGCATTAAGGCTGCAATATATTATAAATTATTTGATATTTGGCTGAAAAATAAGAAGTATTTTCGGAAATCACTAAAAACCATTAGCCACTATATTCAACATAACATCACAAACTTAACCTTGACAAGCCTGAAAAAGATCAAAGAATCAAGATAGTAGACAAAAAAATAAAAACCTCATAAAAAAGCTAATTAAAAATCATTGTTTTTTGAAATAAAGTGGTTTATATTTTCATTAAGGAATTACAATATTATTTATTTTTCCTATTGAATATAAAGGACTTAGTGTAAACAGTCTTTAAACTTTTGTCTTTGCTCTTATATCTTTTACTCTTTTATCTTTAATCTTTAATCTTTTGTCTTCCTAAATTCTTCCCTTCAAATACGGAAATTCCTTTACCAATTCTAACTTTTGTCGTTCAAGTTGATTTATAAAGTGCTGATGTTCTTCGGAATCAGGATGTATGGAACGATGGTTTATTTGCAGAGCAAGTTTCTCCAATCTGGTTAATAAATTTTGT
>JBBRHJ010000263.1:0-5352 GCA_038222885.1 Bacteroidales bacterium
ATTTCAAATATGCAAATAAAATCGGAACAAAGAATATTTCTGTGGGAAGCAGCTATACCAGTCATACAGGAAACCCCATTTTTCGGACATGGAATAAGTAAAGCTCAAGAAAGATATGATATTTATAGAATTATATATCAAACAGATGAAATCAAGAATGATATTGAATTACACCAGAATAAACTAAACGATTGCCACAATCAGTACTTACAAACCACCATGGAATTTGGGATTCTAGGTTTGCTTTTACTTTTGTTTATCTACATTTTCCCCTTATTTATCATTGACAAACAACGGCGAATTCTTTCCATTTTGTTTATTTTTTTGATTATGTATCAATCCATTTTCGATATGTTCCTTACTGGGCAGTTTTCGAGTTTATTCTGTATTTTGCTCGTTTGCTTATTTTCAATGGAAAACGATGTGACTAGGAACAACCAAATGCTTGAAGATTAAAAAGTTGTATCAATTACTTCCTACCAAAATCAGCAGGAATTTCGCCCCAAACCTCAGTTTCCCATTTCAGAATCTGAGTAGTATAGCTTTGAGTTGCCAGCCAGTTCTCTGCGCGTTTCAAAAGTTCGAAAATTGGTTTATTGGCTGACGTTTCTTCTAGTAAAGTTTTGGTTTTCTTCGCTTTAATCCAAGCCATGGCTGTTCTACTATCTGTATAAAGTGGAAGTTCGCTTCCTCTTTGTTTCAGAAAAGCCAATCCATGCACAATGGCTAAAAATTCACCTACATTATTGGTACCTTCACCAAAAGGACCTTGCTGAAAAAGCACTTCACCAGTTTTTACATATACACCCTTGTATTCCATTTTACCAGGATTTCCGCTACAGGCGGCATCCACTGCAATGCTTTCTTGAATGGGCAAACCGACTTTTTGGATTTGTTCCTCAGTCGGTAATTTAGCTTTGGCATTCTTACCCACAAAATCCCAATAGGGCGAAAGAAAGGCCTCCCTAGCTGCTGCCATAGTTGGAAAGGCTTTGTATTTTGCCTCGGGATATTGATGAGTCTGGCGTTTACATTCCTCCCAAGTACTATAAATACCTGGTTCTAAACCATCCCACACCACAAAAAAATTATTCTTTTTCTTACTCATTATTAAAACAGATCAGTACATTTAAATTCTAGATAAACGCTAACTAATACTTATATATCCGACATTGGGTTGGCAGGAGTTGGGAGTGTTAATTGCATAAAAGTAGCATCTAACCATTTGTCAAACTTATAGCCAACTTGTTTAAATGTGCCCACAGACTCAAAACCAAATTTCTGATGCAGTGCTATACTGGTTTCGTTAGCCGCATCAATCACTCCTACGATACAATGATAATTTTGAGCTGTAGCATTTTTTATTATTTCTTGCAAAAGTAATTTCCCCAATCCTCTACCTCGAAAATCTTTATGAACATACAAGGAATTTTCAATGGTATATTTGTAAGCTGGTCTGATACGAAACGAGCCGTAAGAACCAAATCCCATCAATTGATTATCATCACTAATGATACCTATTATTGGAAAATCATGTTCCGCCTTAGTTTTAAACCAAACTTCCATCGTTTGCATTGTCCACGGTTTATAATCGTAGAGTGCTGTACTATTGATGATTGCCTCATTGAATATAGCTAAAATTTGATCCGCATACGAGCGATTACAGAAAATTATTTTCATATTTTGTATTTTTTGAATTATAAGAAAGTTATTGAATTTTGAAATGTGACGTTAATTGATAGGCATAGGCAAAATAATTTACTATTTTCAGCATTTACAATTTACTATTTTAAAGAAAAAAGCAACACAAAACACTAAACATTTAACTCTTCAAATTTCAAATCCCAAATGGATTACTCGACACCCCGACCTTTCGGGACCCTTCAATAAACTGCGTCTTATTCCCCCTTCAGGGGGCTAACTATTACTCTTTCCAATTCCTCCGTATTTTCTACAAACAGTTCAGCACCAACTTCTTCCAATTCTTTGCGTGGACGAAAGCCCCAAAGCACTCCCACAAAATCGACCTTGGCATTATAGGCCGTTGCCACATCTACTCCGGAATCACCCACATACAACACTTCTGATTTACTCACACCTGCAATTTCGATTATCTCTTCCAAAATTCCTGGATTTGGTTTTACCCCATGACCATCCCGTTGACCGAAAACTGCACAAAATGTTATTTCAGGAAAAAACCGCTTCGCTAACTCAACCGTAGCCGAATGATATTTATTAGAAGCAACTGCCAATTGATAGCCTTTGGTGGTAAGACTTTTGAGAAGTTCTGGAATTCCAGGATATGGTTTTGTAAATTCTTCGGCATGTTCTGCATAATGTTTCATAAAGTCCACTTTCAACATCGAAACCGTGTCGGTATTTCGCATATCAGCTGGCAAGGCCCTTTCGAGTAACTTACTTAATCCACTACCGATAAAGAATTTATAAGCCGAAATCGGATGAGGTTCAAAATTATGCAGTTCCAAAGCAAAATTAACGCTATTGGCCAAATCTTCTATAGTATCCAATAAGGTTCCATCTAAATCGAAAATAATAAGTTTTTTCATCTAATTTTTCTAAATAATAATCTTTTGCAAAAATATCAATAAAATCAGCCATTCTTTCAATTTTTCAATTACTTATTAATAAGAAATTGTTAAACAATGTTTATATGTAGTTTGAATTGTATCATTTCATATTGATATTCAGAAAAATCCACTTACTTTTGTGATATCATATTAATATCATAATAAATAATCATGAAAACAAAAGAAGAAATTTTCACAGGAGTTAAGTTGTCGGGAATTCCGATGCTTATTGTCAACTTTTTATTTTTAGCAGCCATCATCACCTTATTTGTGTGGACGGTCAATGCAAGTTTATCCACTACATTAACCGCGACAATCATCATCACTGATGTAGTACTTCTTATCATTAACCTTATTTTTTGGGGAGGTTTTATGCAAATTGAACCTAATGAAGCCCGTGTAATGATCTTTTTCGGAAAATATGAAGGAACGGTAAAGGAAAACGGGTTTTTCTGGGCAAATCCATTTTACACCAAGAAAAAACTGACTTTACGAGCTCGAAATTTAGATGCTGATCCTATCAAAGTAAATGACAAAAGTGGGAATCCTATTCTGATTGGAATGGTCGTGGTTTGGCGTGTAGCTGATACTTACAAAGCATCTTTCGACATTGACAATGCCTCAATGACCAATGCCGTAGCAGGTACACCCAACATTGATAATGTAGGCCAAAAAATGAAGGCTTTCGAGAATTTCGTAAAAATCCAAGCAGATTCCGCACTTCGTTATGTGGCAGGAATGTATGCCTACGATCACAGTGGAATAGTTGATGAATCTGAACTTACACTTCGCTCAGGTGGTGAGGAAGTCAACAATATTCTTGAAGGACAGATTAACGAGCGCTTGGTAATTGCCGGCATAGAGGTGATGGAAGCTCGTATCAATTACTTGGCTTATGCACCCGAAATAGCTGCAGTAATGCTTCGTCGCCAACAAGCCGATGCTATCATTGCTGCACGTGAGAAAATCGTGGAAGGTGCAGTAGGTATGGTTAAAATGGCACTCACTAAACTCTCTGCCGAAAATATAATAGAACTAGATGACGACAAAAAAGCTGCAATGGTAAGTAATCTGTTGGTAGTTCTTTGTAGTGAGGAAAATGCTCAACCTATTCTAAATACTGGGAGTTTGTATTAATTGAACAGCCCTCTAAATTCCCAAAAAGGGGGCTTTAAGATAAGTTTTGTAAGATTTATCTTAAACGTTCTAAATATAACAACATTAAAATGAGCTATTTAATTAGTCATCAAAAATTTTGGCAAAAGAATCAAAAAATAAAAGTTTTGTATTGCGTATCGACAATGAAACGATGAATGCAATAGAGAAATGGGCTGCCGATGAATTCAGAAGCACCAATGGGCAGATATTGTACTTGCTCGATCAGGCACTAAAGAAAAGCGGACGTATGCCGAAAACAAAGTAAACACCCTATTTTTTTTATTTCAATAATGAATAAAACTTGATGAGTATCCTTGCTAATGTTAATGTGAAGAAAAGGTGAGTTTGAAAAAAGTAAAATATATACCTTTTTTAAACTCACCTTTATTAAATTGCCTATTTAAAATCTATTCCACACTAAATTTATAAATACACTTTTCATCATATTTCTGTCCAGGGCGAAGCAAAGGACTTGGAAAATGTGCAACATTTGGAGAATTTGGAAAACCTTGTGTTTCAAGACAAATAGCGTCCTGTCTGTCGTAAGTTTTGCCTTGTTTACCTGTTTGTTTTTCAATCCAATTACCAGTATAAATTTGAATACCAGGCTGCGTGCTGAAAGCTTCTAATTTACGACCACTTTTCGGCTCGTAAACAGTGCTCGCCAACACACATTCTCCAGCAAAAGATTTACGAATACACCAATTATTATCAATTCCCCAACCAGGCACAAACACCTCACTGTCAATTCTTTCGCCAATGAGGGTAGATTTATTAAAATCAAAATCGCAACCAAGTACTGGACGAATTTCGCCAGAAGGAGCAAAAGATTCATCGAGCACAGTATAATAATCAGCATTTACTTGCAAATAATGATCTTTAATGGAGCCATTACCAATACCTTTCAGATTGAAATAAGAATGATTAGTCAAACCAATTATGGTAGCTTTATCGGCAGTAGCTTCATAATGTATACTTAATTCATTATCATCGGTCAATTCGTAAGTACATACAATGGTCAGATTTCCCGGATAACCTTCTTCACCATCATGTGATAAAAGTTCGAGTACCAATTTCGATGGCTCAACAGCTTTAACATCCCAAACTTTTGTGTTATAAGCATCAATTCCACCGTGCAAAGCGTTAGTTCCATTATTTACCGCCAAATTATATTCAACTCCATCGATGCTGAACTTACCGTCTTTAATTCTGTTGGCAAATCTACCGCAAAGTGCGCCATAATACTCTTCCTTTTCAACAATTTCTTCAAACGTGTCAAATCCAAGCACAACATCATCGAAGTTTCCATTTTTATCAGGAGTAAAAAGCCGAACTATTTTAGCACCAAAATTGGTAATATCGGCTGAAAGGCCATTTTTATTTTTAAGGGTAAACATCGACACTGTTTTTCCTTCTATAACTATATCTTTATACATTTCTATTAATATGTTAGTTTGAACAATAAAAAAAACAACCCAAAACAGAATAATTTTCAAATAACTATCCTATTTTGGGCTATATAATTAATTTAATTAGTCAATTTTGCATGCTCCATTGCCAATTTCAGCAATATAGAATTCTGGTTTAATTCCTATTTTAGCTTCGT
>JBBRHJ010000264.1:0-5348 GCA_038222885.1 Bacteroidales bacterium
TACACTTGGTCATGCGTTGGCTCGTACGTGGGTGGGTTTTGCTGTTGCTCGGTTTAGCCTTGCAGTGGGTCAATCAGGCAGTTTTCCTTCGGCCATAAAAGCGGTTGCCGAATGGTTTCCAAAAAAAGACAGGTCATTGGCGGTCGGTATTTTTAATGGCGGGGCAAATATGGGTACAATTTTGTCGCCACTTATAATTCCTGTGCTAGTTCTTAATTTTGATAACTGGCGAGTTGGTTTTTTGTGGACTTTCCCAATCAGCATCTTATGGGTATTACTGTGGTTAAAGTATTTCAGGAAACCGGAACAAAGTAAAAACGTTTCGCCCGAAGAGCTTGCCTATATAAATTCCGATAGTGGAGATGAGAATACAATTACGAAAGTAGGTTGGAAAGATATTTTACCTCATCGCGAAACGTGGGCTATTGCAGTTGCCAAATTTATGGGTGACCCTATATGGTGGTTTTATCTTTTCTGGGGAGCAAAGTTTCTGAACGAAAAATTTGGTGTAAACTTAAAAGATATTGGGTTGCCATTCTTTGTTATTTATTTGGCATCTTGGGGATTAGGCATCTTCTTGGGATGGTTATCCTCTCAATTTATAAAAAAAGGATCGAGCCTGAATAAAGGAAGGAAATTGGGTTTGTTGGTATGCGCAGTTTTTGCGGTTCCGGTAGTCTTGGTTCCGCATGTTACAAATGTCTGGTTAGCCGTTGGTCTTATTGCGCTTGCAGCAGGTGGACATTGCGGTTGGTCGGCAAATGTATTCAGTCTGATGTCCGATATTTTCCCTAAAAAAGCGACAGGTTCTGTTGCCGGATTTGGAGGTTTTGCAGGAGCGATGGGAGGAGCCATAGTTGCCTTCTCAGTTGGAAAATTACTTCAGAATATTGGAGTCGATGGTTACGACATTCCATTTGCTGTTGCAGGCTGTGGTTATCTTATTGCTTTATTAATCATACACTTACTAGTGCCAAAAATTAAATCTATAAATATATAATACGTTATAAAACATGACCAGTAGAGAAAGAATGCAAACGGCGTTAAATCATCAAGAGCCCGACAGAGTACCTTATGATTTGGCGGGAACAACTGTAACTGGAATTTGCAAAGGCGCATTTTACAATGCCATGAAAGAGCGCGGATTAAGCACTGAGTTTGATCCTGCAGAGTGTGATCCGATTCAACAAATTGTAACGCCTATAGAAGAAACATTGGTGGCATTAAAATCGGACACCAGAAGAATTGGAGCACGCCGTGTGTTGGATTACGAAAAAATTCGTACTTTTGACGATCAAGGTACAGCTATACTGACTGACTTATATGAATGCGAATGGCGAATGTCAACGCACGAATTGTATTACAGCCAAGCAACTTATCCCTTGAAAAAGTACGATAGCATTACCGAAGGCTTGGAACATTGGAGTGTGCCAAAATGGGGTGCGGAACAAATTGCTAAAATGGAGCAAGATTTAATTCCTCTGGCTGCGCAATTGGGCGATTTTTGTGGTGTGGCCGATCGTAACTGTGCCGGTCTGACCGAAATGAGTACACGTATTCGTGGTCATGAGTCATGGTACATGGATGTGTATATGGATCCGGAAGGCGTTGACGCATTGGCACAGCAGTTTGTGGAACATAAAATGGCTTATTGGGCTTCCATGGCAGCATGGATGAAATGCAATAACTTGTCGGATAAAATTTTGGTGGCTGCCGAATGCGATGATTTGGGAACACAAGCCTCCACACTCATTGCACCAGAAGATTTGCGACAATTGATTATCCCGAAATTTAAACAGCTATTTGGGTTTATCCACAAGGAAATGCCTGGTATTAAAACATTTATGCATAGTTGCGGTTCTATTCGTCCGATTATTCCTGATTTGATAGATGCTGGACTTGAAATTTTAAATCCAGTGCAGTTTACAGCTTCAAACATGGAATTGAAAGGCTTAAAAAATGATTTTGGAAAAGATTTGACTTTTTGGGGTGGGGGTATCGATACACAAAGTACCTTGTGTAAAGGCACAACATTGCAAGTAGAAGACGAAGTGAAACGCATTTTGGACATTATGGCACCCGGAGGCGGATTTGTATTTGCTCCCGTACACAATATACAAGACGATGTGTCGGCAGCCAACTTCTGGGCTATGTGGGATGCGGTGCAGAAATATGGAAAGTACTAAAAAATAAATAATAGCGGGTTAGGGGATTTAGTTTAATTCCAAATCCGCTATTTTTAAAACTAGTAGTTATTTTAAAAATAAACTCAATTATGAATACATTTCAACTTCAACTTGCTGATTTACATATCCAACGAGAGGAAATATACCTCCTTTTAGGATATGGTGGGTCTTTACCTGATGAAGCGATGTTGCAAATGATTGGTGGAATTATTGAGGAAGCACATAAACTCTGCAAGCCACAAATTGGTTTTAAAATCTATGATGGTGAATTGATTGACAACAAGACTATTAGTATTAATGCACTTTCGATGCGTGTTGGTACTGTCATTCGTCGCCATTTACAAAATTCAAGTCAGTTTGCTGTTTTTGTTTCTACAGCTGGCGAAGAATTTGATGACTATATGTATGAATTACGACAATCAGGCGACATTGTTTCCGAGTTTTTAGCTGATGCAGTTGGTTCTGAAATCGCAGAAGCTGGAGTACGATTTGTTTGCAAGCTCGTTGCTGAAAAAGCTGAAAAAGAGGGGTTAAAAACAACAAGCTCCTATTGCCCAGGGCATTGCGCATGGAAACTAACGGATCAAGGTTTGCTTTTTTCATTACTACCCGAAAATCCCTGTGAAATAAAATTGAATGAATCCTTTTTAATGTCGCCACGCAAATCGGTGAGTGGAATTATTGGCATAGGCAAAAATGTAGTTGAAACGCCTTCTGAATGCGATATTTGCACAATGACGACTTGTTACAAAAGAAAAGTACCTGTTTCAAATTAGTGCTTTTAATACTTTAAATCTTTAAATCGTAAACGATATTCCGACGGTTGTAGATTGGTAATGCGTTTGAATTGCTTGTTAAAATGGCTGATATTATTGAAACCACTGTCCATTGCTACATCGGTGATACTGAAGTTTTTGTCCATTAGGAGCTGGCACGCAAAGTCTACTTTAATTTTATTCAAGTATTCAAAAATAGTCATTCCCATTTGTCCTTTAAAAAATCGACAAAGTGAACCTTCAGCCAAACTTACTAATTCCGCAATTTTACCCAAATCTATTTCTTCGCGATAATTGTTCATTAAATATTGGTGAATAACTTCGATGCGTTTATTTTTTGTCGTAAAACGTTTGCTAAAATAATCATTGCTGGCAAGTTGTACAAGGCTATTGCTTTTACCGATAATATTCATAAGTTCCAGAAACACTATCATTCGGTCGAAACTATTCAAATACGGAAGTTGAAGCATCAGGTCACTGACTTCGTTCAGCGTTTGATCTTTTATATTAATGCCACGCTCAGATATACTCAGTGCTTTTGCAACATATTGAAATTCAGGTAGTGATAATATTCCAGCACTTAAAATACTTTCAGAAAACTGGAGATACACCATTTCTAGTTTCCGTTGGGTGGGTGGAGTGTAATCCTTGTCTACAATCCAAACATGGGGAATATTTTTACCAATAAATACCAAATCACCCGGTTGAAATTCTTCAATTGAATCGGCTACAATCCGCTTCCCACTGCCTTCGGTAATAAAGCTAATCTCATAATTATCATGATAATGCCAGGTACATTCCTCAAAATTATCTTGAAAAATACCAATCGAAAATGATTCATTTTCGTTTCGTTTTATTTGTTCGAGTGAAGCTGACATGTGTTTAATTAAGAATTAAGAATTACAAAAATACAATAAAATGTGAATATAGCATTAGTATTGGTGAAAATTGTTGTTGCATCGATGTAAATAAGCCTCTATATTTGCATTATCGAAAATCTAAAAAAAATGAATAATATGGCAGAATTATTAGAACAACTACTCGAAGTAGTTGAAATGGGAAAAGCGGATAAAAACTCACCTTATCCACCAGCTTTGAAAGGACAAGATGGAGCTTCTGAACTCACAATTCAAGCTTTAGAAGCAGGAATTAGTCCGCAGGCAATTCTTGAAAATGCATTGGTTCCAGCAATGGATCATGTAGGTAAAAAATTCTCTGAAAATAAAATATTTGTACCTCAAATGCTTATGTCGGCTCGTGCAATGGGAGCAGCTATGGTTCAGTTGAAACCATTTTTCACTTCAGGAGAAATCAAAACAAAAGGTACTTTTATTATTGGAACTGTAAAAGGTGACTTGCACGATATTGGTAAAAACTTAGTTGCCATGATGGTGGAAGGTTCAGGCTGGTCGGTCATCGACTTAGGAGTTGATGTTCCTGCTGAAAAATACATTCAGGCAGTAAAAGAAAATCCGGGCGCAGTAGTTGCTTTATCAGCTTTACTGACAACCACTATGGTTAATATGGCCCAAATTGTTACAGATATCAAGGCTGAATTACCTGATACTTTTATATTTATTGGAGGCGCACCGGTAAATAGCGAATACTGCAAGAAAATTGGTGCCGATGCCTATACTCCAGATCCACAAGGGGTTGTAGAATGGTTGGCTAAGTTGGTGGCGTAAACTTCCTTTAAAAAAATACTATTACATAATGATTCCAAAGGGCTTTGAAATAGAAGTCCAGAATCGTTATTGCCCGAAACGAAAAACTAAATTTAAATACAAATCACTAATATACAATAATATAATACGGCACAAAATGATTAATATGAAAAAATGGGTAAGTGAGCAAATAAACAACACTGAACGCGTTGCCATTCCGATTATGACCCATCCAGGCATTGAAATGATTGGGAAAAAAGTAGTAAATGCCTTACAAAGTGGTGAAGTTCACGCCGAAGCTATTAAAAAATTGAACGAAGTGTATCCGGTAGCTGCCAAAACAGTTATTATGGATTTGACATTGGAAGCCGAAGTTTTCGGTTGTAGAATTGAATTTCAGGAAGACGACATGCCACATATACTGGGAAGATTGGTAACAAATGCCGAAGAAATTGAAGCGTTGCGTGTGCCAGAAATTACGGAAGGTCGTGTGCCAGAATATATTCTTGCCAATAAACTGACCGTTGAAAGTACAACCGACAAACCAGTTTTGGCTGGAGTTATTGGACCATTTTCGTTGGCTGGTCGCTTGTTCGATGTTTCTGAAATTATGATGGCTTGTTATATTGAACCGGATGCAATCCAATTGTTATTGAGCAAATGTACTGAGTTTATAATTAACTATTGCAAAGCGCTGAAAGCAGTTGGTTGTTCAGGTGTAG
>JBBRHJ010000265.1:0-5348 GCA_038222885.1 Bacteroidales bacterium
GTCCATAAGAGTGGCGTTTTGATATTTTTACGACTTTGTTTCTAACTACCTCAAAGATAGTGAATTAATCGCAAATACCACTCTTTTTAATATTGTTTAACGCCTCATTTTCAGTAGATTATTTTGCTGCGAAACTTCAATTAATTAACAATAAAAATTTCCACTTAAAATGTTTAAGATATTAAAGCTGAACAGAATGATTTTTAGTTTGCAGCACTTTTATTGATAGCTGTAAATTAGTTTTTGTTTACTCTAATTTTATATCGCTCGTTGCCAACACTTAAAATATAGAATCCGTTAGGCAGGTAAACAATTTCCATATCACTGTATAGTTTTTTGCTTATAAGTGTTTGACCAGTAAGATTTGCTACAAAAAGTTGTTGATTGCTTGCACCACTTACAATTATCTTGTCAGTTAAAACATTTATTTTAATATCTGAGAATGGATTGATAACGGCATTGGAAGTGCTTTCTGTATAAGAAATATCATCAATATAATAGCCTTTAGATGTACCAGTTCTATCTATTTCAATACGCACAAACATACTATCAACAGCAGTTTGATTTACTACTACCGAAATCTCCTGATAAGTTAAATTTGAAATATTGCCCAAGTCCTGAACAGTTGTCCATTCACCAGCATCAATTTTGGTGCTCACTTTTAAATTTCCTACTACATCATCTTTAAATTTTCTAGCATAGAAGCGTAAAGTTCCAACCGATTTGGTTTGTGGCAAACGTAAAAATGAAGAAGACATAGTACTCAGTAAACGAACAGAATTTGTACCTTCGTACTTGTTATTTCCTTCGGCTTTACTCGAGTCAAAATAGAGTCCTGATGAAGTCCAACCAATAGGTGCTTTATCACTATTTTTAGTTAATCCACTCAGAAATACATTGTCCGTTTCTATAAATCTAACTGAATATGTGTTTTTTGTAGATCCATCTAGAGTTGTAACTTCAATATTCGCTGTTTTTTCAGTATCAGTTCCAGTTAATGAAGTAGCTTGAGTAACTATTTTAACATCAGACACACCAGATAATTCACCTGAAATTACCGGTATTGGATTTCCTTTAACTAAATAATAATCGTAGCTATAATTTGCAGCTTTAAACATCATTAATGGAACAAAACTGCCGTTGGCTTTTTCATCAACGCTTAAAGAGCTAAGGTTAGCTGTTTGAGCCATAATGTTTGTACTCAAAAACAGAACAATAATCAGTAAAATGCTAAAATTTACTTTTAGCCATGTGTTGGATAATTTGGTACTTGTTTTCATAATAAATGTATTTTTAAAAGTTGAATTCAACTTACAAATGCAATTGAATCCTGATTAATAAATTGTTTAAATTTTCCTTTTGGTGTGAGGTATCCAAGTCTTTTTACGAGGTCGATTATTAAGATTGTTTCAATCCACTTAATCTGGTTGTTGGTTACTTCACTAAATTCCGTACCCATGGGATGTATTGCCTGATAAGTCCGTTTGTATTCTCATTGGCTCCACGTTCTTACGAGTGGTATGGTTTACAAAAGCAGAATTTGATTTCTAGTTTTTGTGCAATTTCCTCGTGTTTAAAAAGTTCTTTTACATAAGTTGATTCGCTCGACAATTAAAACAAGTTTTATTGTTCTCGCTTACTCGCAACTATCTATTGTCTGCCGTAATTGTATGTATTAAGTTCTTTACTTTTCGCAGAGCCCAGACTGTAATCTTAGCTATGGGGATGGCTTCTTTCCCCGATAGCCGTATACAAACTCTGCTTATTGCTCTATCGTTGTAGGTAAGAATTGCACCTTTGTGGTTCTTTCCTATTATTGTATCTATCTCTAACTCACCAAATCGTTTCTTTTGTTCCACTACTTGTGGATGCTCATCAATATCCACTCTATTAGGAATAAATCCTCGTCCTGCATTTTTAGATCCACGTTTTGTATACTTGTGTCTAATATCCAGCGATAAATCGTTTCGTGAGATACCATTAAAAGCCGTCCAAACGACTTCTACCATCTATTTACTCAGTGCTAAATCACTTCTCTAACAGTCATTTATGCGCTCTTACATCTGGAGCGGAAGCACTACCCTTTGGCGTTTTTGTTCCTTACGCTTATCTGCTTTTTGCTGGGATAGCTCCATAACATAGTTGCAACTTCAGCCATCACAATTACCCCTTAGTTACCTGTTAACTGTGCTTTTATTTACTCCAATAGCCTCTGCTATTGCTTTTTGGGTCATCGGTATTTGCAACATCGTATAAATTGAATACCTTTGCTCTACGGTTAAATGCTAACTTATCTTTAACTTTGATTTCTTTGGACGGACAATGAAAGAAAAGATAGTAATCTTTATTCATTCAGAAGAGCGAAAGGGGGCTTTGTCTCGCTTTCCTCTCTGAAAAAATGATGAATATTTTCCGGTACATGTCCGCATCCCCAAAGATGCTTTAATAAGTTGAACTCAAGAATTTACTTAACTACCATTCAACTTCTCACTTTATTCCATCACCTTCCACTCTTTTGGAGCCACAAAACCAGCTCTTCCAACACTATAGCCAGGCATAAGAATAGTAGGCTGAATCGAATCATAAGGATGCACGAAAAGAAGGAGTTCATCTGCTATTTTTGGATGTTCATCAATGATATTCAATTTCTCATTTGGATCTGTATCAATTCTAAATAACTGATTTTTATCAAATTTCATTTTGGGGTTATGTCCCTTCTCGATAAATTTCCATTCGTTAGTTACTACAGCACCTAGACCCAAGTAAAAATTACGGTCAATAGTTTGTTTTTCGTCTTTGATTACTGATAACACATTCATACCATCGAAAGCAACTTTAGAGGATTGGTTAACGATACCTAGCAATGTTGGCATCACATCCACAAATCCCATTACTTGATTGATGGTACGTCCACCTTTTAACTTCGCAGGCCAACTCAACAAGGCTGGAGAACGTACCCCACCTTCAAATTCAAGAAATTTCTTTCCACGGAGTGTACCACTAGACCCATTTTCCGTTCCATTATCGCTAAAAAACAGGAAAATAGTATTGTCAAATTTACCCGCTGCTTTCAAAGCACCGATTATTTTGCCAATACCTGTATCCATAGAAGTGATCATGGCAGCAAAGGTTTGCTCCTCATTATTTCCATGACCTATTTCACCTTTACCATACCTAGGTTTAGATTCATCGAAACCATACAATTTCAAATCTTCATCTTTGGCCTGTAGCGGGCTATGTGGAGCATTATAGGCTACATAAATAAAGAATGGATCGTCTTTCGAATACTCATTGATGCATTTAACAGCATGATCGGTAATAAGGTCGGTGCTATAACCTTTATCATATGAACTTTCCCAATCGTTGTGCCAATCAAGCTCGCCTTCTCTTTCGTGGGTAAAATAGTCGATTGCTCCATTCAGGTGACCATAAAAATGGGTAAATCCGAAATTTAACGGATAATACATTTTGCGTGAATGTCCCAAGTGCCATTTACCAATTATAGCACGATTTTTATAACCTGCTTTGCCTAACTCTTCGGGTAAGAGCGTAGTCTTTGGATCTAAACCATAATCTCTCCAAGGCGGAATAACATCTTCTCGCACTCCAAATCTATTGGGATATTGACCGGAAAGTAATCCTGCTCGAGTAGGCGTGGATACGGGCGCAACATAGAAACGATTTAATTGAATACCCGTTTGTGATAATTTATCTAAATTTGGCGTTAAAATATGACTGCCATGATAACCAACATCACCCCAACCAAGATCATCAGCGAGTACAATGACAATATTCGGTTTTTCTCTCTGAGTAATCGCAGCTTGCGTACAACCTACAATTGAAGTAGCCATCAGAGTCAATCCAACCGACTGATTGATTTTATAATGTGTTTTCATCTGATTTATTATAAGTTGAAAGTTTTATAAGCTTATTGTTTTGATTTATAAATCAACGAAAATAATTAGGGCTGCTGAAAAACTACTATAATACTGATATAAAATAGATTAATAACGTTTTTTTTAATCAAGTGCAAGGTATTTAATTAGAATTTGTCATTTTCCTTGCACTTTATATTTCGGTGCGCTGCACCTTAATCTTGTATGTTTGTATTATTCTACAAATATGACGGTGCGCTGCACCTTTACAAAAGCCACAGAGTGGCGAAATATATGTAGAATGTGTATATTTCAATTGATATAAAGGTGCAGCGCACCGAAATATAATTTGATAAATTAGACAAAATAGTTTTTCAGCAGACCCTAATTAACTAAACACCTTAATTGCTGATAATCATTAAATTCCAACTGAGAAAGATCGGAAAATTTACTAATGTATCCCTGCCTTTCAATAATTATATCAAGTTTTTTCAATAATGCGAAGGATTCTCATCCTGCCATTCATTTATACCATCACGAATACGGTTTCTAAATATTAAAGTATCCGTAGCATAATGCATATTGCCATCTTTCAGGTATTTGTATTTTAAAAATAGTTTTCGGTTTTGCAATAATTTTGCACGATTAAATGTGGATGCACCGTCGGCTGAATAGGCATAAGTTGAACCAGTAGCACTCTCAATTAGAACATCGTTTCCAGTGAGTGTAATTTTCAGTTCGGGTTTACTACTACCTGTGTTACTGTAGGCATTTATTGTCAAATCGAAAGGAGCTATAGTTTTAAGACTCCATACCTTTGCTTCGGGACTTGGAATTGAAGTCTTATAATAAATAGTATCAACAGGAATATCCAACGCATTTTTTACGACAGTAACACCGCCATGCCAATAATTTCCGAATAACATATTTTCATATTTCACACCAATAATGGTGGTTTTTTTTGAAGAAACAATTGAATCTGCATCAGCAGTAGTGATAATTAAAGGGAGAGCATAAGTTGGGTTCAGAGTTTTAGCATCAGCTAAGAATGACGCAGAGTCGGCTCTAAGTGTAACTATACCAGCTTGCTGCCCCTTTCCGATGATGAATTTACTGTTATCAGTAAGCGAATAAAAGTTAGTTGGCAAAAGCGTCAATGCGGTAACAGGTGACATTGATGACTTTATATAAGCCAATGAACTTTGCTTCATGTTTGACAAATTATCAGCTGTTAGCAAGTTTACATCAATAGCATATTCCACTATGCGGCTTCTGTTGTTTTCCATAACACCCCCCAAACCAACACCAAAATTAAATTTCATGCCTTCGCCTACTACTAAGGTTCGCACATCGTACTGATAAGTGAAATAGACAGCATCGTACTTATAATCCTGTACATAATCATCATAACAGGATGTCATGCTGAAAATTAAAACAAGTAATCCTAATATTTTTTTCATTTTAAAATTATTT
>JBBRHJ010000266.1:0-5337 GCA_038222885.1 Bacteroidales bacterium
TTGAAACCAAAGTCAGGAATGAATTCATGAGTGCTGCTCCTGTTGACAATACAATGGTTCAACCAGAAATGAACTCACTGCCATTGTTTCATTGATGCGTAAAGTAAGTGGTATTGATTCTATCCTGACTGTATATGACAAAACAGTAGATAAAAACTTCCAGGACTGGGTATTTAAGAAGCAGGCAGGAGTTACCAAATTTAATGAGGAACAGATGCTGTGGCTAAGGATGATCAAGGAATATGTGACCAGCAGTTTCCATATCGAGAAGGATGATTTTGATTATAACCCCTTTAATTCACATGGAGGTTTGGGTAAAATGTGGCTACTGTTTGGTGAACAGACAGACGAGATTATTAATGAATTAAATGAGGTATTAGCAGCATAGTTAATTGTATATCAGCAAGAATAATCATCAAACACAACATGCTCGATTTACTAAATCGTATTATTTATCAAATACGATAATGAAATTTAACCTGATAGTACACTTTAAGTTGTTGTTTTTGAAAAATAAAGTATTATTTTTGCAATTCAAATGAGATGGAATTTAGATTCGATAACAAAGACTTAGAAAAACTATACACCGAAGGGAAGTCAAAGAAATACAGGCTTCCTAACGATGTAATTGAAAAATTTTTTGCAAGAATACAACAAATTGAGGCTGCAAATGACATCTATGATTTGTGGAAAGATAAAGGATTGAATTTTGAAAAACTCCAAGGCTTCGAATCAAGATATTCGTTGAGATTAAAACTTAAATATCGTTTGGAAATGATTATTGAATGGCAAAGCGCCGACAACATTGTTGGTGAATTTATTATCATCGAAATTTCAAATCACTATTCCTGAGAAACACTTGCTTCACATGGCTACATCAAAATTAAAACCTGCACGCAAATTTGGTCCTGGATATTTTATCCGGGAACAAATGGAATACCGCAACTGGACTCAGGAAGATCTGAGTGAGGTGATGGGTATAACCCTGAAACATCTGAATAAAATACTTCAAAATAAGCAATCACTAACGATTGAAATGGCAAAAGTTATGGCTGAAGTATTCGAAACTTCACCTCAATACTGGTTGAATTTGGATGCCAATTACCGCCTGTGGCTTGAAACAGAAAAATCAGAAAAGGAGAAACAGGCCGAGATAAAAGCAAAGATTTATGAACGTATGCCAGTTCGTGATATGATTCATAAAGGCTGGATTCCGGATTTTACCAATTTCGAAGAATTGTATAACCATGTGGCTGCTTTCTGGAAAGTGAAAGAGCTTGATTTTGCGGCATGGGATCAAAAAACCACGCCTTTGCTTGCCCGCAAATCTGAAAATTTTAATCAATACAATGCAGCTTATGCCTATACATGGTATCACAAAGCCATGCTCACAGCCCCAAAATACAAAGTGGCCGAATACAACCGTGATGCTTTGATTGAATTATATAAGGTGCTGAATGAATATACCCTGTTAGAAAATGGGTATAATATTTTTATTCAGAAGTTGAATGAAGCCGGAGTTATCTTCTTTGTATTGCCGCACTTGCAAAAAACTTACCTCGATGGAGCCGCTTTTTTTTCGAGCAATAATCCGGTGATTGTATATACCGGACGATACAAGCGTATAGATAATTTCTGGTTTACGGTAGCACACGAAATTTGCCATATACTGAACCATTTGAATACCCCTGATACTTTCTTTATTGATAATTTCAACGACGAAGAACGAAGTGAACTTGAAAAAGATGCTAACCATCAGGCTTCGTGTCAATTAAAACATGAGGAAATTACAGCGTATTTAAAATCCAAACTAAAGTATCTTTCGGTACAAGCCATTAATGACTGTTCACTTAACTTGCACATTCATCCGGCAGTAATCGTAGGAAAACTTGTGTACGATAAAACAATCTCGTATGCCAATCAAAACCTGTTTAATGAAAATGTGCTGCTGCAAATGAATCCTGAATATCTAAATTAGTTGGCCGAAAACATCGAGGTTCTCTCCAAATTTTTATTACAAGTAATATATTATCAGCATTTTATACTTTCTAATGAGCAAAAATTACAATATACCAAAACATTGGCAGGTAAAAAAGTTGGGGGAAGTACTTAAAGTTTCAAGTGGAAAGGGACTAAAAATTAATCTATTGCGAGGTGGGAATTATCCTGTCTATGGTGGAAACGGAATCAATGGTTATCACTCTGAATATTTAATTGAAAATCCCAAATTGATTATTGGTAGAGTTGGTGCTAAATGCGGCGTCACCTATATAACAAAACCTAAATCATGGGTTACTGATAATGCCTTAATTGTTGAACCTATTATTTCAGACTTTGATTTGAAGTTTTTTCAATTGAAACTGGGATATGAAAATCTTAATAAACTGTCTGTATCCACTGCTCAACCAGTTATTTCCGGAAGTAAGATTTATGAGTATAAAATATTATTACCACCTCTCCCAGAACAACAAGCCATTGTTTCCAAAATAGAAGAACTCCTCAGTGATTTAGACAATAGTAACCGGCAACTGCAAATAGCACAATCGCAATTAAAAATTTACAGACAAAGTTTGTTGAAATGGGCATTTGAAGGGAAACTCACCAATAAGGATGTGAAAGAAGGTGAGCTACCTAAAGGATGGGAATGGATGACTTTAGGTGATGTTTGTACTAAAATTGGAGATATTGATCACAAAATGCCAAAGCAACTTGAATCTGGTTATCCTTATGTTTCAACAAAGGATTTCACTGATAATTTGAAAATTTCATTTGATCATGCAAAATATATCTCTGAAGAAGACTACTTAAATCTTTCAAGAAAAATTAAGCATGAAAAAGGTGATATTATATTTCCCAGGTATGGCACTATTGGTAAAAATGTACTTGTTGATTTTAATAAGGAATTCTTGGTTTATTATTCTTGTGCTGTTGTAAAACCCAATCATAATTTAGTCTTATCAAAGTATGTTTACTTATTTACACTATCACCAAAGATCACAGAAGAAATTAGGAAGTATACAGTAGAAACCACACAAGCAAATGTTGGGATTGCATCAATCAAAAGTTTTGTTTTTCCACTTCCATCAAAAGAGCCAACATCTTATTGTTGATGAATTAGAAAGCAAACTCACTGTATGTGATAAAATAGAAGGAACCATTAGCCAATGTTTACTTCAATCTGAATCATTAAGGCAAAGTATATTAAAACAAGCATTTGAAGGGAGGTTGGTCAATTACGAATCTTCAATTACGAATTACGAAGAGTTAATTAAAAATACCAATAAATGAAAAACGACAACATTATTCAGCAAAAATCTTTTGCATTTGCAATCCGATAAAGATTTTCTTTCTAAAATCAGTATTTCATAAAAAGAAGCAAGAGAAACTATATACTGGCTCAAGTTACTTCAAGCAACCGATTATTTATCGGAGTCAGAAGCACTAAGTCTACTGAATGATGCAGAAGAACTCTGCAAAATTCTTGGCAAAATTCAAATCACATTGAAAAACCGTAATTCGTAATTCGTAATTGTATCTATGAGCAACTTAAAAGCCATTGAGTACAAATCGTTTGAGGCAATAAAACATCTTTCGGAAGAAGGTGATGAGTTTTGGTATGCGCGTGAACTTGCCTCTGTACTCGAATATGTGCAATGGCGCAATTTTGTAAAAGTTCAGGATAGAGCAATTCTTGCCTGTAAAAATAGTGGTTACCCGATACCTGATCATTTTGCTGAGGTCAGCAAAACGATCGAAATGCCCAAAACTGCATTAAAGCAAATAGTTGACTATAAACTTTCCCGTTACGCCTGTTATTTGATTGTTCAAAATGGCGACCCACGCAAAGAAGTTATTTATTGCATTGGGGCAAACCTATTTTGCCATTCAAACCCGTCGGCAGGAGGTGGCAGACTATTTTAATCAACTCCCTCGTAATTCGTGGCGATATCAAACAGTGGAATCAAATGCTTGCCGAAGCTGCACACAATGCAGGTGTTATTAGTAACGAAGAATATGCAACTTTTCAGAATGCCGGATATATGGGGCTTTACGGAGTTTTGAAAGTAGAAGATATTCATCAAAAGAAAGGTCTGGGGAAAACCGACAAAATTCTTGATTTTATGAGTAGTACCGAATTGATTGCCAATTTGTTCAGGATTTCTCAAACCGAAGAAAAACTAAAAAAGGATAAGGCTTCAACCACCGATGCTGCCAACGAAATACATTTTATTGTTGGAAGAGAAGTGCGCGGAACCATTGAAAGAGTGGGCGGTACGATGCCTGAAGATATGCCGGTTCCAAACAAAAGCATCAGCGATGTGGAACGGGAACAACTGAAAAAGCTAAAAAAAAATCCAAATAAGTTAATGTTAGATGAGTAATATAAATTTGAGCAACAATACATCTTCAATAAAGAGTCAGAATAAGATTCAAGACCCTGCCATGTTAGCCAAGATCATCAATATGATTGACAGTGAACAATGGCTGGTAATGGGCGCTGATGTAAAAGGTGATATTTACGAAAAGCTGCTGGAACAGAATGCACAAGATGTTAAGAGTGGTGCAGGTCAGTATTTCACTCCAAGACCATTAATCAGGGCAATGGTAGAGTGAGTTCAGCCAAAACTAATGAAAACTATTGCTGACCCTGCTTGTGGCACAGGAGGTTTCTTTCTGGCAGCCTATGATTATCTGGTAGCCAATAACAAATTCGACAAAGACCAAAACGAGTTCTTAAAGCTTGAAACTTTTTATGGGAATGAAATTGTTGCAGGAACAAGGCGTTTAGCCCTGATGAATATGTTCCTTCACAACATTGGTGACATTGACAGTGATAACTTTATTTCTCCTGCTGATGCCCTGATTGCAGCTTCTCCAATTACTTATGATTATGTACTGGCGAATCCTCCATTTGTAAAAAGAGCAGTCAGACATTTACCAATGATGAAGGAGAACAGGAGAAAGATGACCTAACCTATAATCGTCAGGATTTCTGGGCTACCACCAGCAATAAGCAATTGAGCTTTGTCCAGCATATCCGTTCAATGCTCAAAACCACCGGGCTTGCAGCCGTAGTTGTTCCTGACAATGTATTGTTTGAAGGTGGTGCAGGTGAAACTGTCCGTAAGAAATTGTTGGAGACAACAGACCTGCATACCATCCTACGATTACCAACAGGAATATTTTATGCACAGGGGGTAAAAGCAAATGTTATCTTCTTCGACAATAAACCTGCAAGCAAAGATCCCTGGTCAAAAGAAATCTGGGTGTATGACTATCGAACAAACATACATCACACATTAAAGAAAAATCCATTAAAGCTGGGTGATCTGAAGG
>JBBRHJ010000267.1:0-5280 GCA_038222885.1 Bacteroidales bacterium
CATTCCTTTCGGTTTTTTCCCTTTTACAAGTGATTATTCGTCGGGAGTATTGATGCCTAATTATACCGATGAATTAAATAGAGGTTTTGGACTTAACAATGGTGGATATTATTTTGCCATTAATGATTATGTTGATTTAGAGGTTAGAGGCGATATTTACACCAAAGGAACTTGGGCAGTCAGAACTAATACTTCCTATTTGAAACGCTATAAATTCCGCGGAAGTTTGGGTATTGAATACCGAAAAGATGTTACCAGCGAAAAGGGCATGAGTGATTACAGTACAAGCCCTAGTTTAAGGGTAGCATGGAGTCATAGCCAGGATCAAAAAGCGAATCCGAATTTTACTTTTTCATCGAGTGTTAATTTTACTACCAGTGGTTTTAATCAAAAAAATATTAATTATTATAATAGACCCGAAATAAACTCACAAAATACAACTTTTTCGAGCGTAAACTTTACTAAAAGGTTTCCCAGTATTCCTTCTCTAAGCCTATCGGGTGGTATGTCTATCACTCAAAGGACAAAAGATTCAACTATAAGTTTGAGTTTACCGACTTTAAGTATTTCATATAGTAGATTTTATCCATTTAAACGAAAAGTAGCAGTTGGGAACGAACGTTGGTACGAAAAAATTTCCATGTCGTATGCGGGTACATTGGCAAATAGTATTGATAATGTGAAGGAAAGCAAGATTCTCAAGTCTTCATTACAGCGCGATTGGAAAAATGGAATGCGTCATTCAATTCCTGTTTCAGCTACTTTTAATTTATTGAAATATATCAATATATCCCCTTCGATAAATTATACGGAGCGTTGGTATTTGCAGTCGGTTAATAAGGATTGGGACAATGAAAAACAAAGAGAAAAAACGGATACAATTTCTGGTTTCAATCGTGTTTACGACTTTAATATGGGAGTTTCTGCTTCCACTAAATTGTATGGTTTTTATATTCCTATACGTGCTATTTTTGGCGATAAAGTAGATCGCATCCGTCATGTGATAACTCCTAGTATAGGTTTCGGTTACACACCTGACTTTGGCGAAGCTCATTGGGGGTATTATGGTTCTTATGTAAAAAGCGTAAAAGATCCAGCCAATCCTGGTGCTTTTATCAATAATGATGTAAGTTATTCACATTACACTGGAAGTTTGTATGGTGAGCTTAGCACTGGAAAACAAGGAAGTATCAACTTTTCGTTGGGCAACAATGTGGAGATGAAACTCCGAAATGATAAAGACACGACAGGTAATGAGCCATTTAAGAAAGTGAGTTTGATTGATAATTTATCAATTGGTGGTAATTATAACTTAGCAGTAGACTCTTTTCGTTGGTCTAATTTCTCGGTTACAATGCGTTTAAAGCTCACAAAAGGTTATTCGTTGAGTTTGAGTACTAGTTTCGATCCGTATATGTATTCACTTAACGAAAGTGGAAGTCCAGTGAAGATTAGTAAATTACGCTGGGAAAATGGACTTTTTCCAAGTTTTCAAGGAACAAGTACTTCCTATAGTTATACCCTGAGCAACGATACATTTAAGAAGTTATTTGAGAAAAAAGAGAAAAAAACCGATCCAAAGACTGATGGAGGAGATGAAGGCGGTGAAACGGAAGCGCAGAATACGGTAAATACTAATAAAAATGCCAATGCCTCTTCAAATTCAACCACTGAGGAAACAAAATCGGTAGATGGATATGAGAAAGTTACAGTTCCTTGGAGTATAAGTATCAATTATTCAGTACAATATGGTAAGACAGCTGAATTTGATAAGAATAGAATGGATTATAAATTAGCTTTTACCCATAATTTGAGTTTGAGTGGAAACATCGACCTTACCCAAAATTGGAAAATAAGTGCCAACTCAACCTATGACTTTACATTTAAGCAATTTACCTATACTAATATTAATGTAACCCGGAGTTTGCATTGCTGGAATATGTCGGGAAGTATAGTCCCTTTTGGTGCATATAAATCATACAGTTTTCATATTGGAGTAAATGCCAGTATGCTTGCCGATTTAAAATATGATAAACAGAGTGATTATGGTGGAGCACCAATTTCTTGGTATTAAACGAGTTCTTAACTTTATTTAAAAACGCATTGAAATTGGAATAATAATGAACAAATTATATTTGAAATTAGTTATCATTGATTAATCTAAATGACAAATCAAGAAGAAAATATAAACAATAAACAATAATAGAAAAATGAAAATTAATGCAAACAAATCAGTGTCAGCGGAATATGAATTGTACGTTGATGGCGAAGTAGAAGGAGAATTGGAGTTGATGGAAAAAGCAACTGCCGAGCAACCTTTGAATTTTATTTATGGAGTAGGCATGATGTTACCAAAATTTGAAGAACAAATTTTTGGATTGGCAGAAGGCGATGCATTCGATTTCGTAATTGATAATGAAGATGCTTATGGTCCTTACGAAGATGAAAATGTACTTGATTTAGATCGCGCAATTTTTGAAATAGATGGACAACTCGATACCGAAGTGGTTTTTGAAGGCAATGTGGTTCCATTGATGGATAACGAAGGACATAGATTGAATGCACAAGTAGTTTCGGTTGACGATACGCATGTAAAAGTTGATTTGAATCATCCATTGGCCGGTGAAAACTTACACTTCAAAGGTAAAGTAATTGGGGTGCGTGAAGCTACCGAAGAAGAACTTGCTGCTCTACAAGGTGGCGGTTGTGGAAGTGGTGGTTGTGGAAGCGGCGGATGCGGAAGTGGCGGCTGTGGTTGCGACGATGAAGACGAAAGCGAAGGCTGCGGCTCAGGTTGTGGTTGTCATTGAAAAGTAGGATTTACAATTTAAATATTTACAATTTTGAGAGTGGAATACGATAATGTTATACAATTCAATTCTGGAAAATTATCATACTAAATTGTTCATCCTTTAATCCACGAGATTGTCATCGGGAGTAAATCCTGTCTAAGGGAAATATTGTTTCTTAGGGGTATGTATTAAATGAAATGGATATTGAAATTTGAAAATTCAATATCCATTTCTGGTTTTTTGATGGAACTAATGTCATAAAAACTGTATCTTTGCAATTATTAGTAGCTATTTCTTAAATCGTAAATACTCTAAGTTGTATTTTTTTTTAAATTGAAAATTCTAAATAAATGTCGAACACTATAGGTAAATTATTCACTTTCACGTCTTTTGGCGAATCTCACGGAAAAGGAATCGGTGGAATCATTGATGGCTGTCCTCCCGGAATTGAAATCGATGAAGTATTTATTCAACAAGAATTAGATCGCCGCAAACCAGGGCAGTCTAAAATTTCAACACCACGTAAAGAAGATGATAAGGTTGAATTTCTGTCGGGAGTATTCGATGGAGTTTCCACCGGCACGCCGATAGCATTTATAATTTGGAATCAGAATCAGCATAGCAAGGATTATGACCACTTGAAAGATATTTATCGCCCTTCACATGCTGATTTTACCTATCAGCAGAAATACGGTGTACGTGATTATAGGGGAGGAGGTCGTAGCTCGGCTCGCGAAACTGCTGCCCGAGTGGTAGCAGGTGCTGTGGCCAAACTGGTGTTAAAGCAAAAAGGAATTGAAATTACTGCTTTTACTTCGCAAGTGGGTCATATTGCCATGACAGAGAGTTATTTGAACACCGATTTATCGCAAATTGAAAGCAATATTGTGCGTTGTCCGGAAGCTAAAATTGCCAACGACATGATTAATTATATTGCCGAACTGAAAAAATCTGGCGATTCTATTGGTGGAGTGGTTTCATGTGTAATTAAAGGCTTGGAAACTGGTATAGGTGAACCAATTTTTGATAAATTGCAAGCTCGATTGGCTTTTGCCATGCTAAGTATCAATGCTTCACACGGTTTCGATTACGGACGTGGTTTTGATGGCGTAAGTTTGACTGGTTCGCAAATGAATGATCCTTTTACTATAGAGGACAATGCCGTTTCGACAAAAACAAACAATTCAGGTGGTATACAAGGTGGAATTAGCAACGGACAAGATGTTTATTTCAGGGTTTTATTCAAGCCTGTGGCTACCATTTCAAAGAAACAAAATACTGTTGATATTCATTCAAATGAAGTCGAACTCGAAGCCCGCGGACGACATGATCCTTGTGTATTGCCACGTGCAGTTCCAATTGTCGAAGCTATGGCGGCTATTACTGTATTGGATCTGATTTTGACAAAACAATAATTTTATTTGACTGCTTATCCCTTTCGGTCAAGTTGAATAAAATTAGTTAATTAGAAACCTATAAAATTTATAAAATAGTTCTTTAATTGTAACGTTATGACCCCCAAACCCCCAAATGGGGGCTTAAGACGCAGTCTTTTAAAAAAAATCATATGGGTTTCTACTGTTGAAATAAAGCAATACTAATCAAAATCCCCCATTTGGGGGTTTGGGGGTCAAAAAAAGTAAAGAAAATATTTAAACTTGACTAAAGCAGATAAGCAGTTTTATTTGAAAGTACTTTTAATATCAAGGCGAATATCTTGTTTGCTTGAAATCCAGTTTCCATCATTTAGTTGAAAAAATTGCTTATGAAAGATTCATTAAATCATTGGGCTATCATTATCAATCCTAAATCGGGTAAAAAGAAGTACAGAAAACAACGGAAATATTTGTTTGAAATGCTTAAATCAAAGGGCATTTCGTTTGAATTTCGGATTACGCATTTTGCTGGTCATGCGTCCAAAATTGCACGTAATTTTGTCGAAAATAATTACAGAAACATAATGGTTCTGGGCGGTGATGGTACCATGAGTGAGGTGATAAATGGGATTTTTAGTGCCAATATTGATGATTTTTCGCAACTCAGAATTGCACTCATTCCACGCGGTACAGGCAACGATTGGGGACGTTTTTGGGGATTAACTGGTGATTATAAAAAGTCAATTGAAGTTTTTCTGCATGCAAAAACTCAATTGATTGATATTGGTAGAGTTGATTATATAATGGAAGGTGTGCCTGAGAAACATTTCTTTATCAACTCATTGGGTTTTGGTTTGGATGCTGCGGTAGTAAACTTAACTCATCGATTAAAGGAAATTTTTGGAAGTCATTCAATCATGTATAGTATTTCCTTGTTGCTGGCCGTATTTACCTACAAAGCTCATTGGGTAACTATAAAATCGCTGGAAAAAGAACTTCATGAAGGAATGTTTACCATGAATATTGCCAATGGTTGTTACAGTGGTGGTGGAATGAAACAAACACCCAATGCTTTACCTTACGATGGTTTATTAGATGTAATGATGGCTAAA
>JBBRHJ010000268.1:0-5273 GCA_038222885.1 Bacteroidales bacterium
TGTTCCATTTCTTTGTCTTTTATACAAATATAATACTAGGGTACGACAAAACATGTCACAGTTAATTATTTATTTTATTATGTCTATGGATTGGGCTGTTCTCCCCTTTGGGAGATGCCCAAAGGGCAGAGGGGTAAAAAATCCCTCTCAATGAATCAAAAAAATCCTAATTTAGCATTGCCTGAACATGGGTATATTCAAATATACTCATTTTTTTTTGAGACTATCGCCCATCAATATCATTAAATGCATTAATTATGAGTAGACTCCTGACTAAATCCCGTTTCAAAATCGGCTTGGATTGCCCCACAAAGCTTTACTACACCGGTAAATCAGAATATCCCGATCGTGGAAAAGATAATTCATTTCTGGAAGCCCTGGCCGAAGGCGGTTACCAGGTTGGTGAACTGGCAAAATGCTATTACCCGACCGGCATTAATATAGATGAACGTGGCAGTGAAATTCCTCTAAGAAAAACGGATGAGTTATTATTGCAGGAGGAAGTTGTAATTTTTGAGGCTGCTTTCAAGTATCAGAACCTGTTTATCCGTGCCGATATCATTGAAAAGAAAGGCAATACGATAAATCTGCTCGAAGTAAAATCCAAATCCTTCGATGGCAGGGATTCACTGGATATGCGTAATGCAAAGGGCGGCCTGGCTTCAAGTTGGCGCGAATACCTTTATGATGTGGCATTTCAGAAGTATGTAATCGCCAAATCCTATCCGGATTGGAATGTACGGGCTTATTTAATGCTGGCGAATAAAAATTCGACTGCTACAGTTGATGGGTTAAATCAGAAATTTCAATTAAAAAAAGTTGAAAATGACAGAACCTATGTCCAGGTTATCGGTGGAACAACAAATGAAGATATAGGCGATGAGATGTTGATTCGTGTTAATGTGGATGATCTGATACAGATTATTAATGAAGAAGTTCTACAAATTCCGGACCGGCTAATAAGTTTTGTTGATTATATCCACTACCTGGCAGACAAATTCGAAAGGGATGAAAAGATACTTACTCCCATTAATAAAGATTGCAAAGCCTGTGAGTTCCGTACATCAGAACAGGAGGAACTTGACGGCAAATTATCCGGTTTTAAGGAATGCTGGTCGAGGCAATTAGGCTGCACGAAAGAAAAGCTTGATACTCCGCTTGTCCTGGATATCTGGAATTTCAGGGGCAAGCAGGGATTGATGGATAATGGCACTTATTTCATGCAGGATGTTACTGAGGACGACCTGGGTAAAAAGAATGTTCCTGCCGCCAATGGTTTGTCACCAAAAGAACGGCAATGGTTACAGATAACAAAAACAAACGAAAAAGACCAGGAGCCATACATTGATGTTGAAGGCTTGAGAAAAGAGTTTGATAAATTTGTTTACCCCTTGCATTTCATTGATTTTGAAACATCCATGCTTGCCATTCCGTTCCATAAAGGGCGAAAACCCTACGAACAGATAGCTTTTCAGTTTTCGCATCATACCGTTTCCAAGGAACATTTAATTGAGCATAAGGGTCAGTACTTATCCGGAGTAAAAGGCGAGTTTCCGAATTTCAATTTTCTTCGTGAATTGAAAAGCCAGCTTGAACATGATGAGGGAACAATTTTCAGATACGCAGCTCACGAGAATACAGTTTTAAATCAGATCAGGAAACAACTGAACGACACATCCATGTCAGATGTCCCTGATAAGGATGAACTGATTGCCTTTATTCGCACTATTACTCATTCCGATATCCACCAGGGCGAAAGGGACATGGTTGACCTCTTGGTGTTGGTACGAAACTATTACTATCATCCTTTGATGGGCGGTTCAAACTCAATCAAGTATGTACTTCCGGCCGTATTTAATTCATCAGATTTTATCCGGCAGAAGTATTCACAACCCATATACGGTTTAAATTCACAAATTAAGAGCCTCAATTTTGAAGACGGATGGATTTGGATAAAGCAGGATGAAAGTGGTAAATTGATAAGCCCGTACAAACTCCTTCCGCATTTATTTGATGGTATCGACGAAGACCTTATCGACGAGTTTTTTATGAACCAACAGCTTGCCGATGGCGGTGCCGCCATGACGGCCTACGCCAAAATGCAGTTTGCCCAGATCACCGAACTGGAAAGAAAGAAAATTGCCTCCGGCCTTTTACGCTACTGCGAGCTTGACACCTTGGCAATGGTAATGATTTGGGAGTACTGGAATGAAACTTTGAATTTTTTACTTTAAAAATGTCCTAATTCAGCGAAAGTAGCTTTTTAGTTTTCACTTTAAAAATAAAATTAAATTATGAAAGAGCAAAATTCATCATGTAATGGTAGTGATTTAAAACAATCCTTTAATGAATTAATAGAACATCCTTATACTGCAATGGGATTAGTTGACAGGGAAAAATTCCATACAGGATTACTTGGTTATACTTGTAAATCCATTCCGCCATTCCTTTCTAAATTAATCGACAATGATCAACTATCCGGATATCATCAACTTACAGCTATTTTTGAGCAAGATTCAATTGATCTTATAATAGAAAATGGCGATGAACAAATTGCTGTTTTTGAAATGAAATTAAAGACAACTGTCCATAACAGTGGTAAAAAAGATATTAGTCAATTAGTTGCCATAAGTGAGAAGATTGAAAAAAAGAATAAAAAAAAGAATACAACTACCCCTCCTTTTCGCTTAGTTACCTTGTTTGGCCAAAAGGAGGATTTACCAAAAGGCTGGAAGAACATAACATACAAAGAAATATCCAAGAAGCTTGATGAAACACTAGCTGAACTTGATAAGCAAAAAATATCTATTGACAAAAACACAAAAGCATTGATTACACTTTGGCTTGGTTACCTAAAAAAAATTGTTGAAATTTCTGACTGTGTTTTAAATGCCGGATCAAAGTCTATTGAGTCAATTGATAGGAAGGAATTCGAAGATCTTCTTACAAAGATAAAGTTGAAAGGCATATTTGAAGATTATCGAGCCAACATGATTTTAAAGGATGATTCGATTTCGGCATTAATGAAGAAGAAAGATTTTATGGTAAAAATAGATAATTCCCATGGAAACGGATTGCTTGATTTGGCATTTACAAATAGGTATAACCATAATTTTGGAATACAATGGCAAGCTAATAAATTAAAATTATTTGCTGTGCCAATTGAAAAGAGTGAAAAAAACTCAACTCTTCGTGCCGATAGGGATGCTTTTCTTACAAAACTAGCTGATTTTTATTATAATAATACTGAAAGTTTAACTGGCAAATTAAACAAGGATGGCCATTTTCGTTCCATTACTATTGAAGAGAATTGGTCCTTCTTTGATGATCTGGAAAAAAAAGCTGTTGAGATATTGAAAATAATGAACAAGCTTGACGCGTTTAAACTTCAAAATTAACATACCTACTCTTCCTAAATCCTATTTTGGCAGGCTCAATTATTATGACTTTTTGGGTCTAAATCAATAGAAATTACATTATTTTATCGCCTCATTTAAATCGCATTAAAACTTGGTTCATATGAATGCCTGGAATGGAATATAAAATCTGAAAATGAAGATAAAGAGATGAAGCGGTAAAAAATTATAGTCTTCTATTAAATTTCTTATTCTTTAAAGGATATTAAAATGCTAAAAGTAATAAATATAAATTCACGAATTGATCTAACTTCGGCCGATTGCGCCTTTGTTGAGCAAGTTATTGAGTATGCCGAAAAACTTTTAAAATGGGAAAGGCGGAATTCAATATCTGAATTACTTAGTGAAATTCCAGTATTTTTACTCAGTCCAGAAAAAATGCCTGTATGGCCTTTTGAAGAAGACGAAATAGGTGATAATCCGGGTATTGAATACCTCGGCTTTTATACCCGAATTACTTCAGTTTATTTTGATTCTATACCTGCAATATTTATTTGTCCCGAAAGAATTCTTTTAACTGCAAAAAATAAAAGTTACCAGGAATTACTAGCTGTATTGATTATTCATGAGTTTGCACATGCTAAAATGGATAGTTTTCCAGAAGATAAAATTGATTTTTCTAATGAGTTCTATCGTTGGGTTGAGGAACCCTATGCTAATTGGTTTGTTTTAAAATATTTTCATAGTTATGGCAACGGGTATTTATTTCATTCAGTAAAAGATTGCATTCAAAAGGAACCGGAAAATTATAAATTGGGATGCATTTTTTTTGATGCTGACTTAGATTGTAGATACTGGGAGGAATGGAAAGAAATAAAGAAAATTGGAGTTAAAGAAACGAAAAAGAAAGATTGGTTGGACAAAATGAAAGTGAATCCCAAAAATATTAAAGCTGAATGGGAAAAATTTATTAAAATCTAATTGATATGGCAATTAATTTCACTAAAGGACAAAGCCCTTCTAGGGCAATGGGCTTGGGAAAAGCAGTTGAGATCGACAAGTTTTTCAGTGCCTTGGGGATCAGCAAAAGTGACTATGTTATTGACGAAAACAATGACTTTAGCATCTATTTTAAAGGCGATCTTGATTTAGTCAACAAAAATCTGACGGGATTACCAACATTCTTGAGCAAAGCAGAAGTCGAAGAGAATTTTTGGTGTGATGGGAATAAACTTACTTCGCTTGTAAATTGTCCTCGCGAAGTAGGTGGAAGTTTTTCCTGTACAAATAATCCATTAGAATCAAAAGATGGAGGACCAGATCATGTAGTAGGTAATTCCTGGAAATAGTATTATTATTATCAATTTATTCAATTATAATTAAGGTATTATTTGGTTCTCGTTAAAATAAAATGCCCCGGTTGTACTGAGTTTGTAACTCAGGATTTCCTCGATTTTGGCTTGTATTCCTTGCTTAGTTAATCTGCCTTGCCTTTCGCACTGCACATTCTCTTACTTATTAACGAGTTAATCATTCATATTCAGAATTAATACAATATTTTCTCATGCCTTATATTATCCTTTTTACGCATTTCTCTTCTCGGCCAGTTGATGCCATTTTCAGGATTTTATAATTGATCCCATACTGCGACATGTTCTGACGTAGTCAAGCATTAACTTTGTATAAGTATCCAAAACGAACACGATAATACCCTAATCGTTTTCTCGCCACTATAAATTGCCTGCCTATTAACATAAATAAAAACTTATGTCTCAAACACCTCAAAAAATTAAAATTGATTTTACCAAAGGTTTCATCTTTCATCTTCAAAAGGAAAAGGTACTTATCCCAAAAAACAACCGGCTTGTTTCTTCATTCAGTTACAGCCAGGTAAAAACCAAAACCAGCTACAAGGAA
>JBBRHJ010000269.1:0-5270 GCA_038222885.1 Bacteroidales bacterium
CCTCCGTTGGACATCATTGCAACAGAACGTAAATCAGAAGCCAAGTTATTTCCGGTAACACCGAAACCTAATCTAAGCTTTAAATCATCAATGCTCTTGTTGTCTTTCATAAAATCTTCTCCAGTTAATCTCCAACCCAAGCTAACTGCGGGGAACAATCCCCATTTGTTATTTGATCCAAAACGTGAAGAACCTTCGCGTCGAAGTGATGCCGAAACAAGATAACGATCTTTGTAGTTGTAGTTCGCACGTCCAAAAAGAGCTGCTAATGTGTTAGAGTTACGATACGAAGATACATTTAAAAACTTCTTGGTTGCATCTCCATTTCCTATTTGATAGTATTTTGCATCATCGGTTGGAAATCCTTTATTTGAAATGTCTGAACCATCATTGAGGAAATTCTGGTACGAAAAACCAATTACAGCAGTAAGTGAATGTCCCCCAGAAAAATCAGCAACATAATCACTTGTTATCTCAAAGAGTTTATTTTTGCTTAAATCATTTGATCGTCCAGCTTTGCCTGATCCAGAGATGTCTGTGTTAACTAATTTATTGTACCAATATTTATTATTATCTCCATTTTCCAACGCTCCAAATGCTGTAATTTTAAGCCCCTTAACACTCTGTATATTGACAGTTGCCCTCACTGATCCACGGAAATAGTTACCTGTTTGATAGGATTCCCGTTGATTCATATTTTCAACAGGATTCGACATACCTGTTCCTGTTGGTATATAATAACCGTTTGGTGTCGTAACATCATAAATTGGGAAAGTTGGATTCAAAATGGCTGCCTGTTTGAAATCACCAGTAAAATAATCATTTCGATAATCCATATAGGATAAATCATATTGAAGTTCTAACCAACCTTGTAGAGCTTTTTGATTGGCAGCCATTTTTACAATAGTTTCTTGTCTATTTGATACTTTAGCAATTCCTTCTGCATTTTTATAATTTAAAGAAGCACGATAATTGAAGTTTTTAGCACTTCCAGATATTGCTATATTGTGGTTATGTGTAATGGCAACAGTACGAGTTAATGCATTCATCCAGTCTGTATTAAATGTATTACCGTCGTTATCAGTATATAATACGGGTATTACTTTGCCATTTGATAATGTTGAAAGATTACGAAATTCTTCTGGTGTTGCCATACCGTTGTTGGCATTTCGTATTGAGGTAGATAAATATCCAGAATATTCAACATTCGTAATTGCTGTATCAGTGAAGTTTCCACCTCTTTTGGTTGTAATGATAATTACACCATTTGTACCACGAGTACCATAAATTGCTGCTGCTGAACCATCTTTCAGTACATCCATTGATGCAGTTTCATCAGAAGATATATTATCTATGTTGTTAACAGGTATTCCATCTACAATAAATAGTGGTGAAGTTCCTGCACCTTTATCAAGTGTTGAAAAACCACGGATTTGAATATTGTATCCTGTATTTGTGGGATCGCTGCTTGTTTTTATTATATTCAAACCTGCAACTTTTCCTTGGAGTAATCCGACGGGATTGGTTTTTATTCCTGCATTAAAATCTTCAGCTTTTACTGATGCGACGGATCCAGTGACTTCTTTCTTTTTTTGCGATCCATACCCGATAGCAACCACTTCACCGAGTGCAATGGCATTTTCTTTTAATAGAATGACCAGATTGTTTTTACCTTCAACCGGAATCTCAACAGTAGTATAGCCTATATAAGTAATAACTAGAGTAGCAGTTGAAGCGACAGTAAGATTAAATACACCACTTAAATTGGTGATTGTCCCAACTGTGGTGCCTTTTTCAAGAATATTAGCACCGAGAATGGTCTCCCCGGTTGTTGCATCTTTCACAATACCTGAAATGGCTATTTGTTGAGCATTGGCAGCTATACCAAAAACAAATAACAAAAAAATGATTGTAAACGAATGCAATTTTAGCTTAAAGTGATTGTAATTCATGCATTAAGTTTTTTTAAGGTTGATACTTGAATTTAATATATATTATTATTTAAAAAATTGAGCTGATTTCAAGTCTGATCGTAATTCCCTTGTAATAAGCGCATAACTACGCTTGAAAATTTTATATAAATTTCGTTAGGCAAAAATAGACCTTTATTAATTAACTGTAATCATTGTTTCTTATTTTAGTTGAAAAATACAACGCAAACGTTTGCGAAATGAATTTGATTTTTTTGCGAAAATAATTTTTTATTCGGATAAACTATTTTACTTTTGCAAAGTGGAAATTAAAGTAATTTTATTATAATAAATTTGAAAGATTATTTATGCTTTTCAAATAGTTGTATATCAATAAAATACATTCCAATGCGTTGAAAAATAGAATTCTTAAATCTGATTTCTGACAGCAAATAATATTATATGAAAAAACCACAAATCACGATTAAAGATATTGCGCGGGCGCTCAATATTTCGCCTTCAACCGTTTCACGTGCTCTAAAAAATCATCCTGATATCAGTCAGAACACAAAAGATGCTGTAAATAAATACGCCAAAGAATTTAATTACAAACCCAATACACTGGCATTAAGCCTTCGTATGAGTAAAAACAATACTATTGGCGTAATTGTTCCCGAGTTAATTCACTATTTTTTCTCATCCATCCTTTCCGGTATCGAGCAGATAGCGAATAAGGAAGGATTTAATGTGATTATTTGCCAATCGAGCGAAAATTACGAAAAAGAAGTCCGGAATGCAGAAGCATTAATAGCTACCCGTGTTTCCGGAGTATTAGCCTGTTTGTCAAAGCATACAACAAACTACGATCATTTTAAGGAAATAATTGACAGTGACATTCCTCTGGTTTTTTTCGACCGGATTTGTATCGGTATTAATACCGATCGTGTTGTCGTTGATGATTATGTGGGTGCTTTTGCTGCTGTTGAATATCTGATTCAAACCGGTTGCAAGCGCATCGCTTTCTACAGTTCACCGTTTCATCTCGAAATTTCGAAAAACCGTAAAAACGGTTATCTGGATGCACTTCGAAAATACGGACTTCAGGTTGACGAAACTCTGATAAAAGTTTGTGATACCCGCGAGGAAGCCATCATTATCACTCCTGAAATTCTGGATAGGCCAAACCGCCCGGATGGTTTTTTTGCCATAAATGACCATTGCGCTGCTGGAATTTTATATGCCGTAAAACTTGCCAAACTTCGTATTCCTCAAGATATTGCCATCATGGGATTCTCAGATGGAGAACTTGCTAAAGCCTGCGACCCGATGCTCAGTACCGTTGAACAACACGGTTACGAAATGGGAAAACATGCCGCCAGTCTTTTATTGGATAAAATTAATGGCATTACTCACGGTCAATACACGAATAAGATTGTTAAAACAAATTTGATAATTCGGGGGACGACGAGGTAGAAAAACGTTCCGTGTTCGGTGTTTCGTGTTCAGTGTTCAGTGTTCCGTGTTTCGTGTTCCGTGTTTAGTGTTCCGTGTTTTGTGAACCTCTTTTTATATTTAATAAATATCCTATTATTCTTAAATTTATATGGCAACAATTCAACGTTTCGAAGATTTAGAAGTTTGGAAAAAGGCAAGAGAAATAAGTAAATGCGTATTCCATTTGACAAATAAAGAAAGGTTTTCAAAAGACTTTTCACTCAAAGATCAAATTAAACGTGCTAGTGGATCAGTAATGGATAACATCGCCGAAGGTTTTGAAAGAGGTGGAAATAAAGAATTCATAAATTTCTTGACTTTCTCAAAAGGTTCTTTAGGAGAAGTTCGGTCACAAACTTACAGAGCCTTTGATTATGGATATATCACAAATGAAGAATTTGATTTTCTCATAAAAGAATCGGTCTCATTAACCGAAAGATTAGGCAAATTTATTAGTTATCTTAAAAACTCGGAATTTAAAGGAATAAAATTCAAAAGAGATAATGAAGATAACAATAAACACTAAACACTAAACGCTAAACGCGAACGCCAAACGCTAAACGCCAAACGCTAAACGCCAAACGCTAAACGCTAAACGCCAAACACCAAACGCTAAACGATGAACACTAAACAATGAACGCAAAACAAAAACTTAGCTTCTCCCAAATCTGGAACATGAGTTTCGGTTTTCTCGGAATTCAATTTGGTTTTGCATTACAAAATGGAAATGCATCACGCATTTTATTGACTTTTGGTGCAAATGTAGAACACCTGAGTTGGTTTTGGCTGGTTGCTCCGATTACTGGAATGCTGATTCAACCGATAATTGGATATTTTAGTGATAAAACCTGGACACGAATAGGAAGAAGACGTCCTTATTTTTTGGTTGGAGCAATTCTTACGAGTATAGCTTTGATTTTAATGCCAAATGCGCCGCATCTTTCCAATGTTATTGCACCCATGTTTGTTGGTGGTGGCTTGTTGATGATAATGGATGCTTCCATTAATATTTCGATGGAACCATTCAGAGCTTTGGTTGCTGATAAATTGCCCGAAGAACAACATACACTTGGTTTTTCAGTTCAAACTCTTTTAATCGGAATCGGCGCAGTTATTGGCTCCTGGTTACCCTATATTCTTGGCAACTGGTTTGGGATTTCAAAAGATGCAGGTGCACACGGATTAATTCCTGATAATGTCACCTTTTCATTTTACATTGGTGCAGCTGTATTGATATTAAGCATATTATGGACTGTTTTTAGTACGAGTGAATATCCACCTGAACACCTTTCAGAACAAAAGGAAGAAGAAATAAAAGAGAAATTTTTCATTCCGCCGGTAATGATTCAATTATTGCTGGTTCAGTTTTTTTCGTGGTTTGCATTATTTTCCATGTGGGTTTATACAACTCCGGCAGTTGCTTTGAAGTTTTACGGGACAACTGATCCAAACTCTGTAGCTTTTCAGGAAGCAGGTAATTGGGTTGGAATTCTGTTTGGAGTTTATAATGGTATTTCGGCAATGATTGCTTTATCACTTCCGCTTTTTGCAAAACATCTTTCAAAAAAAGGAACACATTCGATATCATTATTAATTGGAGGAATTTCATTACTTTCATTTTTAATATTTAAAGATCCGCATTATTTGATAATTCCTATGATTGGAATCGGCTTTGCGTGGGCAAGCATTCTGGCTATGCCTTATGCTATGCTCGCTAATTCAATACCACCCAAAAAAATGGGAATGTTTATGGGATTGTTTAATATGTCGATTACTATTCCTCAGATTATAAGTGGGATAACAACCGGTTTAATATTGAAATACTTCTTTCATGATAATCCGATTTTATGTATTGTAATGGCAGGT
>JBBRHJ010000270.1:0-5260 GCA_038222885.1 Bacteroidales bacterium
ATTGAGATAATGCCACAATGTGAATTATTGGTGCTATCATTCAATTGTTTAACGATAATGTCGCTTATCATTCCATAACTTTTCCGGAGAATAATATCACCAGCCTTTATTGAGTCGGTTTTATAGTAAAAAAAATCTGTCGTATTTGGTTGAGGTACACAGCCCCCAACCAAACACAACAGAAATATAATGATAAATAAATGCTTTATTTCAGCTTGTATTCTACCAACCACCTTTCGTCAACTTTTACGAGATGAACTTTTTCGTTTTTGGCTTCCTCAACTTCTCCTTTTTGTAGCTCAATACTTCCGTGAACGACCATTTCCACATCAGCTGAATTTCCATCTTCGGCAATTGTAACTTTCTTTTGATCAATGCTAATGTCAGCTTTTTGCATCTCTTCTTTTTTCTCCGAAGCAAATGCTGCTATAAAATCAATGGTTTGTTTTGTATCGTTGGTACACAATTCCTTAGCGCCATCGAAGTCAGCTGAGTAAATAGCTTTTGTAAATTTTACAGCAACATCTTCGGGGTTATTTCCCCCACTACATGCTGATAATATCAAAAAAGGCAATGCAATAATTACTAATTTTAATTTTTTCATATCATTATATTTTAAGATTAGAATAAGGTAGATGTTCCCCACCAATATTTATCGGGGTAAAAATACGTATAATTATCTTTATAATACTAAATAAATCAGTATTATTTTAAAAATAAATGTTTTTTGATAAAAATATAAAGATGCGAAGTAATTTATTAGAGAAATTTTTCGATGCTGGGTTCAAGAGTTGCAGGCTTATTTGTAGGCAGAAAACGTTCTACAGGTTTACCGTTTCTATCAATTAAGAACTTTTCAAAATTCCATTTAATTTCATTTTTTCCTTCTCGTACTAATGTCTTCTTTAAATATTTATAAAGCGGATCGGCATCATCACCGTTTACCTTTATCTTATCGAAAAGTGGAAATGTGATATTGTATTTTGTACTGCAATATTTCTCAATTTCCTCAGCTGTTCCTGGCTCTTGCCCCATAAACTGATTACAAGGGAAACCCAAAATCACCAATCCTTTGTCTTTGTATTTCTGATAAAGTGCTTCTAAACCTTCATATTGTGGAGTTAGTCCACATTTGCTGGCCGTGTTTACTATCAAAACAACTTTGCCTTTGTATTGGCTGAGTTCTACATTTTCGCCCTTGATGTTTTTTACTTTAAAATTGTAAATACTCTGTTGGGCATATCCAGAGCTCATGGCAGCAACAATGAGTGTTGCGATTAAAAGAATTTTTTTCATGTTTTTTCTATTTTTTCGAGTAAGTGAATTAATTCGTATAGTTTGTTTTTTAAAATTTTAGCTTCTTCTATGTCTATGGGTGAAAAATCAGGATTCAGTTTCTGCATCAAATTGAATGGTATAGTAGCAGCTGATTCCTGCATGACCTTTCCTTTTTCTGTCAGACTGATTATCACTTTTCGCTGATCTGTTTTTGAATTTGTACGATTTATTAGTTCCATACTTTCCATCCTTTTCAGCAGTGGTGTAACAGTATTGGTGTTTAAAATTAGTTTTTCCGCTATTTCATTCACCGTCTGTTCGTCTTTTTCCCAAAGCACCATCATCACCAAATATTGGGGATAAGTAATGCCCAAAACATCCAAATCGTCTTGATAAGCTCTAATTATCAACCGCGAAACAGCATAGAACGGAAAGCAAAGTTGATTCTCTAATTTAAGTTGTTCGTAACTCATAGTGATAATCTTTCTATTAATAACAAAAGTATAGCGAAATGGTTTTAACTCATTCGCTACTGTTTCATGGATTATAATCCTAAAAGTTTTTCGATGTCTTTAATCATTTTCTCTGGCTTGGTAGTTGGTGAATAACGTTTGTAAGGTTTACCTTCTTTGTCGAGCATAAACTTCGTGAAATTCCATTTTAACTCACTTCCTGGAAATCCTCTCAATTCTTTTTTTAGATATTTGTATAGTGGGTGAGCATTTTCTCCGTTTACATCCACTTTGGCAAACATAGGAAAGCTTACACCATAATTGATTAAACAGCCTTCGGCTATTTCCTTCTCGCCACCCGGTTCTTGCCCTGCAAATTGATTACATGGGAATCCCAAAATTACCAATCCTTTGTCTTTGTAGAGTTTGTTCAGCTTTTCAAGTCCTTCGTATTGTGGTGTCAGTCCGCATTTGCTAGCTGTGTTTACTACCATTACTACTTTCCCCTTATAGGTATCCATGCTTATTTCCTTGCCTTGCAAAGAATTAGCTTTAAATTCATAAAATTTCTGTGTCATATTATTATTGTTTATTTTAATTTATATCGTATGCGATACAAAAGTAGATAAATATATCGTATGCGATATAAAATAAGACGATATTTTAATGATTATTAATCTTTGTAGTATCTGAGTTGGAGAGGCTAGAACCAAGAGCCAAGATGTTAGACAAAAGACAAAAGAATAAAGACAAAAGACAAAAGAATAAAGAACCTGTCTTTTGTCTAAAATCTTTGTTCTTTATTCTTCTTTAGCTACATTTTCTTGAGAAGTGCAGGGTAGAGTTCGTTTTTAACCCATTTATAATCAGGTTCAAAGCGAATGATTTTCTCGTAGATAACCTTAGCTTTTGCTAATTCGCCTAAACTGACATGAGCTTGTGCAGTGAGGGTCAAAACATTGAGGTAAAACCAATTTTTGTCTGTTAATTTTTCGTTTTCGATCAGTTTTATAGCGTTTTGAAATAGGAGTAATGCTTCTTTTTTATCGCCGCCAAAGAGCTTTGGCGTGTGATAAAGCGCATTAGCTTTGTCTACTATTCCCTGAATGTTTCTAGCATCGAGTTCATTTGCTTTACTTATATAGCGATTACTTTCTGGTCCGAGCGAAATAGCTTTAAATTTACTCAGTCCAATGCGGAAGCCAAGAAATGAACCTTTGAAAGCGTAGGCAGTTGAATTTCGAGGTGATAATTTGAGCACTTCGTTGATATGTCTCTCACCAGCATCGATATTCTTTTGAGCCAATTCGTATTTTTTTGTACCAATCAGAAAACCCGTATAACCGTAATAATAACTAATCAGTTCTAATTTTCCTTCAATCGTGGCTGGATTTTGTTTTTCAATAGTATAAATCACCGAAGCCCATTTATTCATATCACCGTTGATATAAGCCGTATAAATAATTGGTTTATAGGCTGATTCAGCATTTAACTTGAAACTATGTATGAATGAAAATAATATTAATAAAAGAACTAGTTTTATTTTGTATCTTGATTGATTCACTTTATTTGTATTTATTACTCTAGTTAATCTTCTAAATATCCAAATTTCCCATCTTTCAAATCCTGATAGGCTTGTACAATTTCCTGCTTGTTATTCATCAGAAATGGTCCATAAGGATAGATGGGTTCATCGATAGGTTCGCCACTGAGAACTAGTATTATGGCATCAGCCATTGCTTCAATTTCAATCTCGGTACCGATATTTTCAAATAAAACAAACTGATTTTCTGTTGCTTCCGCTCCATTTAGTTTAGCACTTCCTTCCAGAATTAGCAATCCGGTGTTATAATTTTCTGGCAGTGAAATTGTAATCTTAGCCAAAGCCTTGATTTTCAAGTTATACATTTCAATTGGTGTAAAAGTAGATGCCGGACCTTGAATTTCTTTAAAACTTCCAGCAATAACTTCTATTTCTCCCCCGTCGTTCGGAAGTTGTACTTTTCCTAACTGACTATTTTCAATAGCTTGGTATTTAGGTGCTGACATTTTAAATTTAGCAGGAAGATTTACCCAAATTTGTGCCATTTGCATAATTCCACCTTTTTTGCCCCATTCTTTTTCGTGATATTCTTTGTGTAAAATACCCGAAGCTGCTGTCATCCATTGTACGCCGCCTTGCTCTATAACGCCGCTATTTCCTGTACTATCGTGATGTGCTATTTTTCCGTGATACGCAATAGTTACAGTTTCGAACCCACGATGTGGGTGAACGCCAACACCTCGTGGCTCGTCAGTTGGTGTAAAATAATGTTTGGCGGCATAGTCCATCAAGAAGAAAGGACTCATCCTGTTCAGTGGCATTTCGCCACGTCCTGGGAAAAAATTATGTACTCTGAAACCATCACCCACAAAATGTACGGGAGGCGGATTGAGTATCTGGGCTATTTTTTTATGTGTCATTGTCATCTATTTTATGTTTTCTAAATAAACAATACCTATTAGTTTTGGTTCAGAATATTAGTTTTTAGTAATGTTGAATAAAATATGAAGGATGGCACTTTGATAAAATTAAACCTTATTTGTTAATCCAAAGTAGCTCAATCTATTTCATTATTTTTTTTGATATCAAGTTGTTTTGCATTTTGACTAGTTACAACACTTTTCCCTGTTTTTTCTTCAATTTCACGTCTTGTATTTCCTGCAATTGTTCCTCCTTGACGGGCAATTCGCTTATTATCATCAAATGTCTTGGGGTTTTTCTCTTTTGAAATTTCTGTTGTCGTTGCTTCTGCAAGCATATTGAGCACTAATTCAAGATTTGTCATATGATCTCGAAGGCTCTCTTTTTTCAAATCTTTTATGTTTTTGTATTGTTTGGTTGAATAACCACTCCAAGCTTTTGTGATTTCATCCGTCAGTATAGCATATTCTTGTCCTTTTTGTACGCCCCGATTGTCCCATTCATCAGTTAATTCTTTCCGAACTTCAATACTTTTTAAACGTTGATTTATCCATTCCTTGCTGTATCCTTTGCGAAGGTAGGTTTCCATAAGGCGGTCAATACCCAATTCAGGATCTTCAATTTCGTCGATTCGTTCACGCCCAACTTGTGCAAGCCACATCTTGAATGGTTCTGCTTTGGGTGAAGGTATGCTTTGTATTAAACGAAAAAGCTGCTCTGTATCAGCAACGTCGGTAAATCTCATTTTACCATCTTCGGCAATTAATTTCAACCGGTTACAGTTTGTAACCGTTTCATTGCCTTCCTTAACCAACCTATTTTTCAATACCTTCCAATAATTTCTTGCTCCTTGGTGCATTGGTTGGTCAGTCAAGATTCCTACAACATCTACAACTGAAAAATACCATTTCTCTTGGTCATCGTCCCAATGGGTACGGATTTGTCTTTCATTGAATAATTTTATGGCGGTTTCTTTTGTCATAATCAAATCGTTTTTGTTGTTTTATAATGACGAAAATTGGTTTCTATAATTATCATTGTTTTGTTGTACCTTACAAATATACGA
>JBBRHJ010000271.1:0-5171 GCA_038222885.1 Bacteroidales bacterium
GGCAATAATTAATAATGAAGATAAAGAAGTGTCAGCCGAGTATCTGGAAGCTTTGAAAAGCCGAAATGCCGACCATATTCTATGGACCGAAAGACATTCGCCTGAAAGCTTAACGAAACTAAAAGCCGCGTAAATGACAGTTTCAGAAATGATACAACAATTGCAAATCCTTCCACCCGATGCTTTGGTCGTAACTGAAGGGTATGAGGATGGATATGACGCAATTAGAAAGGTTTCCCTCATCAAAGTGGAAGAGAACCCAACTCAAGAATGGTATGTAGGTAAGTACATCGGAAGTAACAAACCACTTGCGATGGAAGTTGTATTTTTAAATGCTGAAACAAAAACTGGTAATAAATGAGTGAGTGGAAGAAATTTAAATTGGACGATGTTTTAGAAGCACTTATTGATTACAGAGGTAGAACTCCCAAAAAGACATTATTTGGAGTTCCTTTAGTCACAGCAAAAATTGTGAAAAATGGATTTATTCAAGAACCAAATGAGTTTATTGCCGAAGAAGACTATAATGGATGGATGACTCGTGGTATCCCTGAAATTGGCGACGTTGTTTTAACAGTTGAAGCTCCACTTGGTGAGGTTGCTCAAATAAAATCAACAAATATCGCTTTAGCACAAAGGATAATAACTTTAAGAGGAAAAAAAGGTATTTTAGACAATGGTTTTTTAAAATATTTCCTTCAATCGGATACAGGTCAAAATAGGTTAAAAGAAAGAGAAACAGGCACTACTGTTACAGGTATAAAACAATCTGAATTAAGATTAGTAGAAATTGACCTACCTGAATTCGAAACCCAGAACCGCATCGCCTCTATTCTTTCTTCCTTCGACGACAAAATAGAACTCAACCGCCAAACCAACAAAACATTGGAATCCATCGCCCAAACACTGTTCAAAGAAATGTGTTTGCCGAAGGGTGAAGAATTGCCGGAAGGATGGAGAAATATCAAATTGAATGAAATAATAAAAATTAAACATGGATATGCTTTCAAAGGAGAATTTTTTTCTGATGAAGAAACCGAGGACATATTATTAACACCTGGGAATTTCAAAATTGGTGGTGGTTTTAACTATTCAAAATTCAAATATTACAAAGGTGATTTCCCAAATGATTATATTTTAAGAGAAAATGATTTAGTGGTGACAATGACGGATTTGAGTAAAGAGGGGGACACTCTTGGGTATTCCGCTTTAGTTCCAACCATCACAGGTAAAAGACTATTGCATAACCAACGAATTGGTAAGGTTGAATTCAAAGAAAAAGACAATATGAAGTACTTTCTTTATTTTATTATGAGGGTAAATGAATACCGGAATTTTGCTTTGGGAAGTGCAACTGGAACAACAGTAAGACATACTTCACCTGATAGAATTTGTGACTTCAATATAAAATTGCCCAATGATAATTTACTTTTTTTGTTCTCCAAAATAGTCAAACCAATCCTTGATAATATATTACAAAATGAACAAGAAAGCCAAACACTTGCTGCTATTCGGGATAGTTTATTGCCTAAGTTGATGAAGGGTGAAATAGAAATTTAATTAAAATACTAAATATGAGAATAATTGCACTAACAGGAACATCAAATTGCGGCAAAACAACGACCTTAAATATGGTTTATCTTAACGTTCTTTCTCTTGGTGGCATTTCTACAAATAAACGACCTTTGGGTGGTGACCCGAATGATTTTTCGGATATCGTTTTATACAACAATCAAAAAATTGTTTTTTTCACCATGGGCGATTATTCCGTTTATGTTGTAAATGCAATCAGAGATAATAATAATCGAGGAGTTGGCTTATTGATTTGTGCTTGTAATTCGAAATTTGTTAGACCATTTACCGAAATGGCAAAATATGCGCATAATATTCTTAACAAAACAGTTGCAAGTCCAACATCAGACGAACTTACCTCAAACACGAACGATGCTAATTTGATTTTTGGATTGATTTAATACGATGCCAGAGCCAATACAATATGAGCAAATAAAGTGCCTGCGATTTAATGAATCGCTTGATGAGCAAGGAGAATTCCCCATTGCAGGGGTATCCTTTCCACCTAGCCGCATTTTGTTTGAAATGGATATTGTAGCGTATGAAGCAGCATTTAATGAATTTAAAGAACAAGAATTTGAAGCGTTAAAAGATACGGTGTACAACCAATATCCCTCTTGTATCGCTTACAATTATCGTCTTTCAGAAAAGGGTGAAGGCGCGTCTGATCCTGTTCGGAAATTGTTAAATCTAAAAGACACATGGGAGTCCATCGTATTTATCTTATATGCTATTGTTTGGGGCGAAATACGGCACAAATCCATCGACCTAAAAGCGGCACAGGTATTTATTTCTTTTGGTCCAACCGGAAATCCTGTTTATGGGAATTTCAATACGAATAAACTTCTGACTGATGCTTTAAAAACTAAGATTCAAAATCTCAAGGCAATTATATCATTTGCGAAAGCCAATAATTTAGGTTTAAAATGCGAGCAGATAGAAATTGAGTTGTTCAACAAATTGCTCGAACTCCAAGACATCAGAAACGATATTTCGCACCATACAGCACCTACAAAAGAAGAAGCCGAAGCAGAATTAATAAAAGTCATCCCGTTATTTAAAGAAATGCTGGTGTTGACTGAATTCTTAGAGGATTGTAAAGTTTTACGCTTCGAAAGTTTCGCAGCGAAGTGTCGATGTGAGGAATTTAATGGTCATTTCTTAAATAAAGAATTTGGCGATTTTAACTTTAATGCAGACCAACCTTATGTTTTAAGACTTGGACAAGAACAACTCTTTTTAAAATGGGAAGATGAAGTATTTAGCTTATCGCCTTTTCTCCATTTCCACAAAGATGGTGTTGGTCGTGAAACATATTTAAGTTTCTTTAAAAGTAAAAAGAATGGCAAATATTGGTTTGAACCAATTACAAAAAGAGAGGAAGTCTCATTCGACCAATTACAGGCTCGTTTTGATGCGGAACAAGCCGTATTGATAGGTTTAATTGTGCCTTAGAAATTGAGAATAATCACAAATTGCCAAGCAAACCTGAAATCACTGAATTTTGAATTTTAAATCACTAATTTTGGAAATACAAGCATGAAAGTAGAATGACACAGCTAATCAATATAAATAACACATTTGAGAGTTACCAAAAGCTCATTGATTTTTTTCAGGAGCATAAGGAAAAGGATTTTGATACCATTCGTATTGAATTACGGAATTGGTTTGCTGCCAATATGTGTGCAGCCTTAGGTAGCATTTTAGATATTCTCTCAAACAACTTTAACACCATAAACTTCGATTACATCAGTCCCGATATCGAACGGATATTACTTAAAAACGACTTCCTTTCATTCTTTGGTCGTACTCGGTTAGTTGATAACCATCACACCACCATTCGGTTTCTTAAATTGAAAACTACAGATGGAAAATATTTCAACAACTATGTTGTTCATGAATTAATTGGCCGGACAGAATTACCACAAATGTCGGATTTGGTAAAAGCAAAAATGACTGAGGCTATTTATGAGATTTTTGTAAATGCTCAAATTCATAGCGACAGTAAACAGATTTATACCTGTGGTCAATTTTTCCCGCGAGAGCATAAAATTGAGTTTACTATTGTTGATACCGGCATCGGGTTTAAAAGAAAAGTTAATGAACGTTTTAACTCAAATCTGAGTTCAATTCAGGCAATTGAATGGGCAATTAAAGACAAGAATACCACCAAGATTGGTGTTACAGGCGGAATTGGTCTGGCCTTGCTCAAAGAGTTTGTTGAAAAAAACAGGGGAAAGATGCAAATTATAAGTTACGATGGTTTCTATCAATTTGATATTCAGGGCGAACAAATGCAGTTATTTAATGGCTCATTTCCGGGAACAATAGTAAATTTGCAATTCAGGACTAATGACGATAGTTCTTATGTGTTACAAAGTGAACTTGATAATAACGATATTTTTTAAATAACAACGATGGAAAATACAACGATAAATATTGTAAATACGGTTGGTGATTCTTTTTGCGTAGAGGCAGAAGATGGTCAAAAAGTATTTGAACTTATAATAAAGGTTTTGACTGAGGGCAGGAATGTAACGTTGTCGTTCCTGAATGTGGAAATGCTTACCACTGCATTTCTAAATACAGCTATTGGTCAGCTTTACCGTGATTTTCCTGAAGAGGTCGTCAGGGAAAAACTGAAAGTCGAGAATCTGTCGCAAAGTGGCATGGTTTCGCTGAAACGCGTTGTTGATACCGCCAAATTGTACTATAAAGACCCGGAAGCAATGCAACGAAGTATTAATGATATTATGGGAGAGTAAATTAATGGCAACAAAATATTCAACTCAAAATATTACAGCACTTCAAAGCAGAAAAGTCTTTTTTGATGCCAACGTTCTCATCTATATTTTTTGGCCTTCAGGCGCATATCACTGGGAAAATTATTATTCTACTGCATTTAACCGATTGTTACGCCAAAATAATGGATTATATGTTGATTTTATTGTCATTTCTGAAATCATCAATCGGACACATCGTTTGGAATATGACAAACATATAAGAGCAAATGCAATTTCAAAAAACAACCTGTCGTATAAACAATTTAGAAACAGTGAAGATGGACAAACCGCACTTTCTGATATTCATCTAATGGTTGAAACAAACATTCTGGATACATTCACAATCATAGGTAAGTCTTTCTCTAAAGCCGAAATTCAATCTTTTTTAAATTTAGCACCGTTGGATTTTGCAGACAAAGGGATTTTACTAACCTGTCAGGAAAACGAATGTGTTTTGCTCACCAACGACATTGATTATAAAACTGCGGATATAGATATCTTGACTTCGAATCCTGCAATACTGCGGAATTAATGAATATACTAACCGAAGACCAAATTGAACAAATGGCCTTGCAAACATTGCATGTCCAGGGTTATGAAACGATAAACGGCGCAACCATAGAAAGAGCATACAATGAAGTTGTTTTGGTCAATCGGTTACAAAATGCGATTGACAAAATAAATCCTGAAATTCCTACCGATATTCGCGAAGAGGCACTTCGAAATACATTAAGGACTCAGCACTCCACATTGTTAGCAAATAATGAAGCATTTCATAAATTATTGACTGAAGGTGTTGATGTAAAAGGTAGAGAA
>JBBRHJ010000272.1:0-5170 GCA_038222885.1 Bacteroidales bacterium
CGTGACAATTGGCTGAATGAAAACAAACCCGAGACTATCAACCCGATCTAAGGAGAATGAGTTATTAGGAAAAAATAGCAATTCTTATTTGGAGCAGATTTATCCCCCAAAAAAAATAAAAGACCTGAGTAGTTACAATATTTTTCAAAAATTAGATTGTAAACAGGCAAGGTGTCCCCTTTATAAATTAGATAATCTGGCATTTGCGGACTTGCATTTAAATTTGTTCCAGTCAGCAAAAGAAAAATTACAATCCTAATTCTATATATTATTGTCTGTATCTCATTGTTTTTATAATTACTGCTAATGTCTCGCAATTACACGCAGGGCGGGAGTTTCCCGATGAAATTCCTACGAGAGTTGCGCTTCAATTTATTACTTTCCAGTCAACGAAGCACTGAAACCCGACTTGCGGGTATTTTGCTGTTACAGGCTGGCGTTCTTTTCACTGTCAAAATATTGTCCACTTGAAACGCAATATATTTTTACTATTATTGAAATTTTGCGTCATCTTTTAAATTTAAATTTCCGCAATTGCACCTTACATATTCAATTCCTCCAATTACTTCAAAATGACAATATGATTTACATGTTGCGCAATAAGTTTCTGTTTCAATTTCAATCCATTTTTTGAATACAGATTCTATCTCAATTGCAGTGAACGGATTAGCTTCATTCTTGTAATGCGCACAATAATTCCTGAAAATTGTGCCTTGTTCAAATTGGGAAAACAAAATTGATATGATATGTTGCTTGTTTGGCATCTTTAACTTGTCTTTAAATCTCTTGACAAGAGGGTCATAAAATTCAGACAGTGTATATACATTTTCTAATTTATAAGGGATAGGTGTCTGTAAATTTTGATTTAAAATACCGAATACCATTTCTAGATATCTTCCCAATTTTTGGCCAGCTCCAATAGCATCATCATCGTCAATTAATCTTTGAATCTCCTCATTATAATTATTTGAAAAATTACACCTAGGTCCAGTTGTATAATCCCAACTTGCAAATTTATATCTGTTCCATTGAGGAAAATCTCTTTGCACTGTATCGAAAAAGATTTGGTCGTGGGTAAGCATTAAAACTTGAAAGTCACTGAACTTATTCGCTAATAGTTGAGAAACTTTTGGTCGCTTGAATGAATCAAAACTATTTACAACATCGTCTAAAATTATAAACTTAAAATTACTATTGAAGTACTTTACAGCCGACAGAAATATTGCTAAACCAAAACTATTAACCTGACTTTCGCTCATAAATTTATATGCTGGCGAAATTTTCTCATTTGCAAATTCAATCACTAACTCAACTGCCTTGTCTTTGCCAGTAACCAACTTAATTTCTGGGTTTTTCAGAAACTGATTAGTTGATTCTAAAAAATTATAACAGTCTACTACATCAGTCTGGATAGCTGTAAATGTATTTTGTATTTGTGCCTGAATTTCTAAGGTGAGTGTTGTGAAAAGCAAATCAAGATTTTCAGTTATTTTGATAAGATACGCAACCTTCTTCTCGTTTTTTAAATAACCTGTAAAAGCACCAATAATTTGAATTAAATTATCAAAATCATTGGCCAAATCTTTTGATGTTTTATGCTCCGAAAGGGCTTTTATCTTGTCGGTTACAATTTTTCTGTTATCTAATTCTTTATCACTTAATGAACCAATCGTTAAAATAGCTGCCTGATTACTAAGGTTTAATGAATCAGTATCTTTTAGAAGCTTTTTTAACTCGGAAAGACAATTGGGTAATTCAGTATCTAAAATTTCAATATCATCAAAGAAAGACTTAAATGCTAATAATACCTTTTCGTTTTTCTCAGATTTTATAATTGCTAACTTTTTTGCTGTTGACTCAAGTTTAGATAGGACTTCTTTCTTCTTATTAAGATACTCTGTTTTCTTTTTATTGAGTGCTTCTAAAGCTTTGTGCTTCTCCGAAATATGCTTCTCTAAATCACCGTCAAATATTTTGTCGCAAACAGGACATTTCGTTTTATCTGTAAGTTTTGACAATGTTTCTGTGGCGGAAGCATATAAATCGATTAAAATGAGATTAGTAATATTTGCCTCATCGCTTTTTAATCCCTTAAAAATCAATTCAATATCAATGCAATCTTGAATTACTTGAGGTAGTGGATAAAATTGATTTAATCTCGATTGAAATTCTTTCCATGCAGCTAGTTCAGCGGCAATTGGATTGGCTTTAACTATTTCAGAAAGAGCGATTTTTGCTTTATATGATTCTTTAAAATCTGTTATTGCGTTAAATTTATATTTTGCAGCAATGGTATTTATGAATGAAATTATCGATATCTCATTGACAATACTATTCCCCGTAATTTTAACAACAGCCTTTTTGTTATCTAGTAGTAGAGATTGAAATTGAAGTAATTGGCTAGAAATCCTAGTTAAACTTGATTGGATGTCAGATTGATTCTTTGTGAATTTTTCTAATCCAAAGAATTTTGCAATGTATTTATATTTATCCCCCTTTGTTTTGAAAACAAACTCTTGAAGGTCAGAATATCGCAAATAATTTGGATAAATTGTGTGAGTTTTGAAATCGTTATATTCACCAGAATTTGTGGGAGTTGTAATTTTTACTTTATTATAAATGGCTTTGGCAGAAGAAATCGTTGGATGAGTAAAATCAATATTGATATATACATTATCCCCATTACTTAGCTTATGGGGATAGTCTCTTTCGGAAACGCCTTCTTTCGATAAGTACTCAATCTTAGAATTTATTAACCATTCCCACGCATCAACAATAGAACTTTTGCCTGTTCCATTTCTCCCATAGATTAATGCTGATGTTGGTCTTCCTCCTTTAATAAAATCAATTATCACAGGTGACTTTATTCCACGAAAATTTTCAATCGTGATTTTATTAATCTTCAACATTTGGCTCAGGTTTTAGTAATTCATCAATATCTGAATCCAATTTTCGGAGACTAAAAGTGATTCTTCTTTCAAACTCAGTTCCATTAAAACCTGTCTCGGTAAAGAATGGGTCAAGTTTCGTAATAAAAGCACTTAATTTAGGTTCGTCAATTTTTGTCTGTAAGAGCCAACTTTTGAAATCCATATTTTTGAGTTTAGTTGATTGTCGATTGAAACGAGTCTTTTTACACTTGCCGGCAACTTTTTTATATATTCCCCTCCATCTTTCAAAAGGTGCACATAGTCAGCCGAAATGGAATGCTTTGTAAACATTTCTCATTTTTTTAGGTGCATAATATTTTTGTAAATATAAGTTTACTTTATTTACTAATTGCCAAAACCTCCACCTATTTCCAGTAAATTATGTCACTTAATACATTCCCACTCAAAAAAGCCCGGCCGGGGTTTAAACCCAACCAGGCTTCTGATTTTCTGCAACCTGTATCCTTATGCTTTTACCATGATCACTTTTAGTCTGGTCAATTCGCCATTGTTTACAACAACATTGATGATTTGATCGGCAAGCCCGGCTTTTTTAAATGTAAACTGGTAGGTTCCTGCAGCCAATGATTTCCGGTTAAAACCCCCTTTTTTAAATGTTTTTTTGGTCAATACTACCATCCCATTTAAAGTTGCCGTATAGATAACGCCAGCTATCGGTTTACCATCAACGTCAACTGTATGCCCTTTTAACGAAAGTTTTACCTTACCTCTGACCGTAATTTTCTGCGCCGTTTTGAATCCAAGGTAAAAGATCGGTTCTTTGAGCCTTACAATTTCGACTGCAACAGCCATATTGACAACATAGCCATCACCTTCAATGAATAGTAGCGCAAGTTTTTCAGTCGCCTGTTTTTTGATCGTCTCTGCAAGATTTGGCGATGCCAAAACTTCGTTATAGATATTGATCGCACTTAAAAGAACGGCTTGACTGTCAGCTGTAATATCATAATTCGTAAGTTCTGAAACAATCGGTTCTGCGGCATTATAAATTATCTGCGCATAATCCTTTAATGACTCATCTGAGAACCGTTTAAAATCAGTTTCGGTGAGATTAACATTACCCAACAATATTGGATTATTGGTTAATTTCGCAAATGAAGTCAGTTTTCGCGCAGTATCAGCGCCCAGTGTAATCAATTGATTCCTCAATTGAAGTTTGTACTTTGTAATACCTTTGGTATCGAGCTTTTGCTCTTCGGCAGCAATCTTTATAGCCCTTACCGTGATGTTAAGTTTACCCAAATTTTCATTGTAATTGGGCAGGTTACCGGTGATGCCTTGATTTTCGTCACTAAAACTAATAACACTGCGAAACATTCGTTCGTGCGATTCCTGGATTGTGTTCATTTTTTTTAATAATTAGGAGGTTTGTACTTAAAATTATTTGAAATACGACGCAAGCTAAATGATAAAAATAGAAAAAACAAATATTTTGTCATTATTATTTGTTTTTTAAATTATTAAAGCAATTTCTTTAAAATATTGGCCATTTAACCTTCAAACAAGCACTGTAAATGCTTTTAATTTCAAATTCTTAATAAATTTAAGATGGTTGGTATTCTGAAGAAGGATGAGAATGCCTTAAGCAATGTTCTGTTTACAATGTTTACTTTCTCGGTCTTGTTATTTACATCTTATTTGTCATTGTTTACTTTTAAGATGTCAATGCTTATGTCTCGGTTCTCATTGTTTACTTTTCAGTTGTCATTGCTCGTATATCGGTTTTCATTGTTTGCTTATCAGTTGCCATTGCTCGTATATCGGTTTTCATTGTTCATGTCTTGGTTCTCATTGTTTGCTAATCAGTTGTTATTGCTCGTATATCGGTTTTCATTGTTCATGTCTTGGTTCTCATTGTTTGCTAATCAGTTGTTATTGATGGATCAAAATGAAATGTTTCAGACTATTGAATTGTATCTGATTCATATAAACGGGGCCACTAAGTCACAAAGTCTCGAAGTTTCACTAAGTAAATTCAATTCAAACTTAGTGTTCCTTTGTGTCCTTGTGCCTTTGTGGCCTCGTCCTATATCCATTTCAGATGCTTTCAAACAACTGATACATTTAATATCTGATTCAGAAAGGATTGATCCACAGCACCGAATTATCGGTACCAGTCTCGTTTTGCTCATAAAGCTTGTTCGAGGGATCGATGATCCAGTTTCCATCGACGATAAACTTATAGGTATATTTTCCGGGTTGAAGATAAAGTGGTAAAA
>JBBRHJ010000273.1:0-5170 GCA_038222885.1 Bacteroidales bacterium
AGTTCCCAATTGATATTTATGAATTGACTCAGGCCATGATGGTTATTCTGCAGGGTGGTGGCATGCAAGGTGGCGGTACAAACTTCGACGCTAAGATTCGTCGTAATTCTACCGATTTGGATGATTTATTCATTGCTCACATTGCCAGTATGGATGTACTGGCACGTGCCTTGGAAGCAGCAGCTGAATTATTAGAGAAATCTCCTTACAAAAAGATGGTTTCAGACCGTTATGCTTCGTATGATGCTGGAAAAGGAAAAGAATTTGAAGAAGGAAAATTATCTTTTGAAGATTGTGTAGCTTATGCAAAATCAAAAGACGAACCTGCACAAATTAGCGGTAAACAAGAACTTTACGAAGCGATTGTAAATATGTATATTTAATCAGATTTTAGATATTAGAACCAAGATGCTAGATTAAAGACTGAGGTAAAAACCAGAGTTTTTTTGAAAAATACAAACTTTGCACTTTATTCTTCACTCTTGGTTCTAACATCTTGGTTCTTGGTTCTAACATCTAAACATCTAAAAATATGAACTCACAAAAAGGAAGTAAATTTTATATTTTCGGTATCACATTAGTGGCCACACTCGGTGGCTTGCTTTTCGGTTATGACACGGCTGTTATCTCCGGAGCAGTAGATCCGTTAAAAACATTTTTTCATTTGGATGTTGCTACTTATGGTGATTTAGCCACCTTTTATCATGGTGCTACTGTTTCGAGTGCATTAATAGGTTGTATTATCGGAAGTATGGTTTCCGGTATTTTTGCCTCCAATTTCGGACGTAAAAAGTCCTTGATTATGGCAGCTGTATTCTTTTTTATATCAGCTGTCGGATCAGGTTTTCCGGAAATGTTTTTTTTCAATAGCGGAACGTCGATTTCAACATTATTGGTCTCATTCAATATTTACCGTGTGTTGGGTGGAATAGGAGTCGGACTGGCTTCAGCCATTTGTCCCATGTACATAGCTGAAATGGCACCGGCGGATATTCGCGGAAAACTGGTTTCGTGGAATCAGTTTGCTATCATATTCGGTATGTTGGTGGTTTATTTCGTCAATTTCTTTATCACAAAAGGAAGAGCAGTCGATTGGATTGACACGATTGGATGGCGTTATATGTTTACATCTGAATCAATTGTTGCTGCATTATTTGGATTAATGTTATTTTTTGTACCTGAAACTCCTCGTTTCTTAGCACTTACGCAACAGGATGAAAAAGCATTGGGGATTCTGACCAAAATTAATGGGTCCATTAAAGCGAAAGAAATTCTTCAGGACATAAAAGATTCTGCACACGAGAAAGTTGAAAAAGTACTTTCCTATGGCTGGAAAGTATTGCTGATCGGTATTTTTCTATCCATATTCCAACAAATTGTAGGTATTAATGTCGTGTTGTATTACGCTCCTACTATTTTTAAGGGACTTGGATTTGGAAACGATGCCGCTATGTGGCAAACGGTTATCATGGGAATTGTGAACATTCTTTTCACCCTGGTTGCCATTTTCACAGTAGATAAATTCGGCCGTAAACCATTGTTGATAATTGGATCTATCGGTATGGCTATTGGTATGTTTGCAATAGGTTTACTGTCACATTTACAGATTATCGGTGTCAGCACCCTGATATTTATCGTTATCTATTCCGCATCGTTTATGATGTCGTGGGGACCGATATGTTGGGTGTTAATTTCAGACATTTTCCCGAATACCATACGTGGAAAAGCTGTGGCGATTGCTGTTGCAGCTCAATGGATTGCTAACTTCTTAGTTTCTGCATCTTTCCCTTCTTTGCAAGCAGTAAGCATGACCTTCACCTATTGGTTGTACGGCGCAATGAGTTTGTTGTCGATATTGTTTGTCTGGAAAATGGTTCCCGAAACCAAAGGTAAAACATTGGAAGATATGACTAAATTGTGGAGAAAGTGATTTTGTTTTTGCATAATGTATGATTAGAAAGAATGTTTGAATTAATCAAACATTCTTTCTTTTTTTAGTTTACAAACTCCAAATAAATTCATAATTATTCAAATTAATTCATTTGACTTGCCAAATATCATTATCCTGTGTCTGATTCTGTTTTTCCGAAATATTTATTCTACTCGATTTTGGCCTGTGAATTAAAATTTGTATTGATCAGATGAATTCTTTCCACATCGAGTAGTAACTTCCAAGCTAAATGCGTTTAATACTATTTAGACAATCTCAACAGGAGTTTTCCATTAATGAAATTCTGAAAAACGAGAATAACTTTTTTCGGGCTAGTTGGTCTGCCCCAAAAGTTATTTCCCGTTTTCTAAAGTCAAAGTATTCTTTGTAATTTAATCAAAAAATAGAACTGGTTTATTGAAATGTACCAATTAGTGATCGAGAACCTGTGCCGTCCGTATTATTTGTAAAGCTTAGACTAAACTTGTATTCCTGATTGAAGTTATCGTGTAAGGTGATATCAATTACCTGTTGGACATTACAAAATGAAGTGTAATACAATCGGAAAGTTTCATTATCCAATTCATAAAATTCATTGGGGGATAACCTATCACCGTTTGGTTTTTGTAGAATTCCTAATCCTTCGGTTTGAAAATAGCCAATATAGTATTTGGCACCTTCAAACCTACCTGTACGATTCAATTGACACCTGATTTCTACCGTTTCCCAAAGTTTGATTTTCGTTTGTACCGGCATAGTGCTAAGCGAAAATTCATAGGCTTGCTGGATATCCAATTTATCATCACATCCGGTACATAGCATCACTATTGCTACCATACTCATTATAATTATCTTTCTCATGGCTAATTTTGTTTTTAGTTGATTATTATTTTTAATCCTGCCCCAAATTGAGTCGTGTATTTACCAATGGACGAACCCCAAAGGATTCGTTCACGGGCATTGATTAAAAACACTATTTGATCTGTGATATAGGTTTCAAGTTCCAGGGTGAATGCTCCTCCATATAGAAAAGCATCCGGGTTACGAAGCGTTGCTCCATCATAAAGCATTTTATTGCCCCAATTGCTGGTTTCATATCCTGCCAAAGCGGACGCACCAATGGACAAAAGAAAGTTTTTCCTTGGATCGGAAAGCAATCCGTAGTAATACCCACCTTCACCAGTAAACTGTACCACTGGAATTTTTATAGTCCGATAATCAAATTGTTTTTGCAAAAATTCGCCTCCAAATACCCAATGACTTCCGTTTTGGGTGTAGGTTGCAATAGCTGCGCCTGTATAAAACGCGCGTAGAGGATTAAGTCCGTTTACTGTCCCAAAAGTGAGTTGAATGCCCTGCTGTCCAGACAAGTAACGTTGTGCGTATGCCTGTCCACTGAAGACGATACAGGCGATAAAAATTATAATTGCTCGTTTCATTTTATTTGATTTTTAATTCGTTAACCACATTTGCCCTTACTATATCACTGTTTTCAACTACAAAGCGTTGATGGCGACCGCCATTTTTCTCATTGAGTTCGACCACCAATTGTTTGTCATCCGGAATAGTAAACTTATCCAGCGTAAAAACGGTACGTTCATTGCTTTTCCCTGCCACATGCGTGACGTAATTGAAAGCCCTAATCGGAGTAATAACCGTTTCTTGAATGGCAGTACGTTTGACCACTTTTTTATCCACAATCTTGAATAGGATAAAGTCCAAATCAAAGGGAACATTGGAAAAATTCGTGATTTGTGTATAAAAATAAAGCAGACCATTGTGAGTATAAATACCTTTAAGTTGATACTGAATGCCAAAACGTTTACAACCAATGTGATTGATTTCCTTGCGGTCGTTCTTGTAGATAGATTTCATAATCATGTGTACCAGTATCGGTGATTCGTTACCCAATTCCTTGAGATAAACTCCCAGTGAAGATACAGATGATTAAATCCCCCTTCGTTCCCCTATTTTCGGCATTAAGAGACTTTTCGAAGTTATTCGGAGATATGATTGTCAAAAAATTGGTTGAAATTATTGACGATTATAGAAGTTAATGTTGAATAAATGGGGTATATTTGCGGAGAGAAAGAAACCTATTCAGATTAAACACACAAAATTTATGGACAAGAAATACATTGAACCGAAATTAATTTACTCAAATAAGCTCGAGGGAATAAATGATTATTTAATTAACCCAGAAAAAGAATATTTCTTCGATAAGAAGGATAAAAATTATTCCATTTTAAATTATAATGATGTTTTAAAATTCAATAGACTGGTTGTATTAGGTGAACCCGGCTGTGGAAAAAGTGAATTAGTTAGGCAGTTGACAAATGAAAATTCAGGTAAATCCATTATTAATGGTAAAATAGTAAATTTGCTTGAATACACTACGATTAAGAATCAAGAAATAATTGATTCATTAGAATCTGTCAATTTAATTTGTTTTGACGGATTAGATGAAGTCGATAGTAATCTTTTTACAAAAGCAATAGAATTTATTGCGGAAGTTGCAAATAGATTCGTTACAAAAAAAATCATTATAACTTGTCGCACTTATTATATTCAAAATAATTTATCAATAATACTTGCACACCTATCTGAATTTCAGTATGTTCTAATTGATAGATTTAATGATGAACAAATAACTGATTTCATAAGTCATATAAAATTGAAAGATGATTTGAAAAGTTCATTACTTCGTAAATTATCTTATGATGGAAGTAAGCAACTGAATTCTGTTCTAAAGATCCCAAGATATTTAACTGAGATTTGTAACGTAATTATAGAAAATAAATTCACAATTGAGCAAATTGAAAATTGGAAACGTGCCGATTTCTTTGATAAGGCAATCTATTATCTATTAGAAAAAGATACTAAAGATGATTTAAATGAACTGGAGTTATCCAAAAGGATTCTGGAAAAATTGGCTTTAGTCATGGAAATTAAACGGACTAACAGAATAACAATGGATGAATTGTTGACGTTCCTTGATGATATAAACTCAAATTTAAATCATGTTTTCTTGAGCACGATCCAATTGAAAAATTTTGCTAAAAGAGTACTTAAACAAACTGGTAATTATTTTGAATTTCATAATACAGAATTTCAGGAATATCTTGCAGCAAAAGAGATTAATAGATTGAGATGTAAAGATCAGGTATTATATGATTTACTTGTAGATAAGGATTTTGCTCATATATATTCAAATTGGTATGATGTATTAAGATTTCTGGT
>JBBRHJ010000274.1:0-5162 GCA_038222885.1 Bacteroidales bacterium
TAAGTTTTTGCGATATAATAAACGGTCAACTGTAACATCTTTTGATCCATCGGGTATCCATATATTATGCATACATTTTGAACCTAATTGACGACCCATTTCTTCTGCAATTTTACGGCTGCGGATAACGTGGTCAATCCAGAATTCGCGAATTGCAGGGTCACGGTGTGAAAGTGTGAATCCATCTGCTGATTTATCGTGTGAGAAACAGGTGCAATTGAAATCAAGTTTGTAGTTTTTTTCTTTTGCCCAATCAATCCAACTTTGAAAATGCTTGGGTTCAATTTCATTGCGATCAACGAATTTTCCTCCAAAGTCACCATAAAAAGCATGAATATTCACTCTATGATCGCCTGGAATTAATTCCATTGCCTTGTCAATATCTGCACGTAGTTGATCGATTGTTTTGGCTTTTCCTGGGTAATTACCTGTAGTTTGAATACCGCCTGTAAGTGCTCCATCCGGATTTTCAAAGCCTGTTACATCATCGGCTTGCCAGCAGTGTAGTGAAATTGGAAGTTTGTCCAATTGATCAATTGCGTTATCTACGTTTATGCCTAACTCGGCATATCTTGCTTTTGCAAAATCAAAAGCCTGATTAATTTGTTCGTTTTTCATGAAATACTATTTATTTGTTTACTAATTTTCTGATTAAAGATATATTGCACAAAGATATTGGTATCGAGTATTCACTAATTATAATTATTGATAATCATACTTTAAATTCTGACAAAGTGAGATTTTTTTTTGAATATTCACTTCTTTTCAATTTTTTAAAACTCCGAATGTGTGTTTTCTCCAAAAAGTTATTTTAAACGCAGATGGAATCCGCCGATTTATCGTGCAATACAACTAATATCTCAAACTAACGCAAGATTCTTTACTTTATTGTATTGGTAATCAGATATTTAATTTCTGATTAAATATGCTAATTCTGCGTTATTTTAAATTCCTATTTATTCGGAATAGATTCAGAATAAATAAATTGTAGGTTCATCCTAATTTGTAGTTAGATAATTGATAAATAATACTTTATATAAAATTATAGCACGAGAATCATTTGCAAAGAGGATTCGTTGTTTTTGATTTCGATAAACAATGCTTTAAGTTTAGACGTTTATTGATAAATTTTAAACATTAAAAATAGTAAAATATGAATTTAGATTTATTAATGGAAAACCTCTCTAATCCTGCTCTACTTTTTTTTGTGCTTGGTATAATTGCCGTATATGTAAAGAGCGATTTAGAGATTCCGGCAAACTCATCAAAATTTATTTCGTTATATTTGCTCTTTGCCATTGGTTTTAAGGGCGGACAAGAGCTTTCCAATGAAACCTTTTCTGCCGAAATAGGCCTTTCGATTTTATTTGGTATAGGTCTATCACTTATTATTCCAATCTATACATTTTATATCCTTAAAAAGAAATTAAATGTTTTTGATGCTGGTGCAGTGGCAGCTTCTTATGGTTCGGTAAGTGCAGTAACTTTTGTAACAGCAGTTTCATACTTGGAGTCGCAACAATTGAATTTAAGTGGACACATGGTGGCAATCATGGCCATGATGGAATCGCCAGCAATTATCATGGGATTAATATTGATCTCGTTTTACAACAAAGATAGCAGTAGCAAAATCAATAAACGTTCTGCCATTATTCACTCGCTTACCAATGGCAGTGTATTGCTCATTTTAGGTAGTTTGGTGATTGGTTACTTAGCGAATGCAAAACAAGCCGAAGGCATACGACCATTTACTAACGATTTGTTCAAAGGATTTTTGGCCATTTTCTTGTTGGACATGGGAATTGAAAGTGGACGGAAACTTAAATCCTTCTTTGCCTTTGGATGGTTTCCTTTCCTTTTTGCTATAATTGTTCCATTAGTGAATGGAGTTATAATTGCAGTAGTGAGTTCGGTGGTAACAACCGATGTTACCAGTCGATTTATTTTTTCTGTTTTAGCGGCAAGTGCGTCCTATATTGCTGTACCTGCTGCCTTTAAAATAGCAGTACCGCAAGCCAATCCAGGTTTGTTCCTTCCCATGGCGCTCGCAGTTACTTTTCCCATAAACATCACTATTGGATTGCCCTTGTACTTTTATCTAGTTCAAAATTTTTAGTAGATAAATCTTCTACAATCATTCTGCTGCGCTGTTATTCTAAAAAAAGTTTATTGAAATTCGTTTCAATAAACTTTTTAAATTAGCCATTACTAAAAACTTTCAATGATAGCTTTTATTCATTGTTTTGCCTCAAAAATCAACCAGTGCTTTGTAGACCATTTGCAATGGCAGTAGTTAATCCGAGTAATTTCGTGAGTATGGCATTTGCCTCATCGTCTTGATGATTTTCTTTGCTCTCACGCCATTTTTTTAAGCTTAACAATTGTAATCGATGCAATACCAGCAGCGTGTTCTTTCTTCTGTAAATATTGTTCAGCAGTGTTACGCGTCGTTCATCTCTGCTCGATTCAAAAAGTGAAGATATATTTTCAACACTGTCTTTATACTCATTCGTAATGAGTTGAAGAAAATCATTTTGAACCTTTTCGTTTGTAACCAGTGCAGCATACGAAGCCATAATGTCAACATTGGCACTCAATACATTTGTTTCAACATTAATGAGCAAATACCTTAAAAATGGCCATTCGTCAGCATATAGTTTCAACTGATTGTATTGTTCGGGAACATCATTTTTCATTTTTTTAAGTGCATATCCAATTCCAAACCAACCCGTTAAATAAAAACGGGATTGATTCCAACTAAATACCCAAGGGATAGCTCTCAAATCGTTCAGTGTTCGTTTTCCTGTTCTGCGAGCTGGTCTCGAACCTATTTTACTTTGTTCCAATACATCTATCGGCGTTGCTTGTCCGTAAAATTCTATAAAAGAAGGTTTTTGAATCAGCTCTCTGTATTTCTCGAATGATAATTCAGCCAAAGTTTCTAGCGCATTCGTGGGGAAAACTGGTAATTGAGGCGGATATAGTGCATATCCAGTCTGAAGTGCAACTCCCGACAAAAGCATTTCAAAATTGTAGGATGCGTTCACTAAGTTGGCAAATTGTTGTGCAATTGTTTCACCTTGAATTGTCAATTTTATTTCTCCACTAATGCTTCCAGGAGGCATACTTTCCAAAAATCGGTGATATTTTCCGCCTCCACGGCTAATTGTTCCGCCAACTCCATGAAAGAATCGCAATTCCACATCGTTTTTTTCTGCTATTTTAGTAAGCCTTTCCTCGGCTTTGTAAATGCTCCAACGGCTATCTGTTATTCCACCATCTTTATTACTATCGCTATATCCGAGCATAACTTCTTGAATGGGAAGTGTTCCGGTAATGTTATAAGGGTGTTTCAGAAATGATTCTAAAATTGTATCCGAATTTTTTAAATCGTCAATCGTTTCAAATAATGGCACAATTTGCAAGCTTTTCTCTTCCATGCCTACTTCGCGCATGAAAAGATAAACAATGAGTAAGTCGCTTAATTGGCGGGTCATACTTACGATCAGCGAACCTATTCCTTTTGATCCATACTTATCAATATGTGACTTTAATACACGGTAGCAATCCAGCACTTGGTCGGCTTCGTCTCCAAAACTTGTGGACGCAACAGCAAAAGGTCGCCTGCTTTTTAATTCTTTGGAAATAAATTCAATTCTTTCTGCTTCGTTCCATGTACTATAATTGCCAAGTTCGGGGGCACTGAATTGTAAAATTTGCTCTATTGCTTTTTCATGAAATGCGCTGTTTTGCCGAATATCTAATTTTACAAGATGAAAACCAAAACATTGTACTTGACGCTCTACTGGGAACAAGAAATTCTGTGCAATTTTTTGAGCACCAATTTCGTTTAAACTTGAACGAAGAATTTTCAAATCATTCTTCAGTTCAGCAGAAGTAATATATTGTATAAGATCAGCTTCGTTGTTGTCCAGCATAGTGTTCTCTAGCTGATGAATAATCAGATTCAAAAATTGTCGCCAAGGTTCATGTAAGTTTCTCTGTATTGCCTTCTCGCCAGCCAATCCAAGCTTTTCCTTACGCAATTGAATCTCTTTTAGTAAAAAATCAGGAACTGAGTTGTAATTTTCGGAAAAACTTAACCGTGAAGCAAGACTTACTAATTGCTGATGAATAAGCAACAAAGCACTGCTCCGACTAAGTTTCAATGTTTCTTTGGTTACATCGGCTGTTACATAAGGATGTCCGTCGCGATCGCCACCTACCCAACTGCCAAACTCCAATACTGGGAAATTCTCAGGCTCTGTGAGCAATTTCTTATCAAAACCCATTGCTGCCCAACTTTGAATTAGTTGTTTATCAACTAATTGCAATGCTTCTGGAAAAGCTTTTTTGAAATAATGCATTACATTGATACGCTCCGAAGCTACAGTAGGTTTTTCGAGGTACACTTCACCAGTTCGCCACCAGCGTTCCAGCAATCCTTTCATTTCTTCTTCGATGGTGTTGCGTTCGGAACGTGTCCAGATATTGTTTTCCAACTTTACCAATTGCAAATAAAATTCGCGATGCAAATCGAGAACCGACAGCCGTTTAGACTCTGTTGGGTGGGCTGTAAGTACAGGCACAACACGAATTTTACGCATTATTTTCAGCATCATTTCTTGAGTCAAACCTTGTTGATTCCAGCGTTCGAAGGTTTCACACCACGATCCTCTGATAGCCTTTAGCCCTAACTTATTCACTTGTTGACGGCGGTATTGTACAGCTGCGTTTTGCTCCACCAGATTTAACAACTGGAAGGAGATACTTAGAGCCTGAATATACTTTTCTTCAATCTGTTTGTCCAACTCGGGAAGTTTGAAGTCTTCGTTTTGTCTTTGCAAAAAATCAGCTATTTGATTTTCGTTTAATCCACGTAGAACTTCGTCAAACAATCGCATGACATTGTTCATGTCATGACTCAAATCTTTTGTGATGATTTTTTGAGCTTTTTGAGTCATTATAATATTAATTGCTATGTTAGTAAATTATGACTTGAAACAACTTTCAAACAATATTAGTTTTAAAAATCTAAAAAAATATTATTTTTTAGAAATTTTCAAAGTGAGAAGTTCTAATGAATAATAGGGATTATATAAGTTGAAATTTTATCGACCCCCAACCCCTGACTTCACCCCAACCCTCTCCAAATGGAGAGG
>JBBRHJ010000275.1:0-5132 GCA_038222885.1 Bacteroidales bacterium
GGATCATCAATGTCGATTTTATCCGTGAGGTTAATTTTTATTCCGGCGCATTTCCTGCATCGCGGGGTAACGCGATGAGCTCGGTGCTGGAATTTAACCAGCGTGAGGCAAATGAGAAAGTCAAATTCAGGGGGCAATGACTTATGCCGCCGATATTTATTTGTCGAGTGGAGGATCTGACACTAATAATGGTAGTGCAGGAGCACCGGTTAAAACATTATCGAAAGCATTTACTATGGCGCAGGTAGACGATGTAATTCATGTAACAAGTATGATTAATATCAACGAAGAACCAACTGGAACAGGTGCACGTGCTACTATCGACATTACAGGATTGAGTACAACTTTGGTATTAGTTAAAGATGGTGTTACTTATACCACCTGGAATGCAAGCAACGGTACTTTGGGTATTATTCCACACACACGTTCGATGACTATAGTCGGTGACAGTAAAGCAACTTGCGGTTTTGATGGTAACAATGCTAGTTGTATAATTCGTCATGATCAAAGTCTTGGTTCAGCAGTAATTACCTACAAAAATTTGACCTTTAAAAATGGTAAAACTACCGATAATTCAGGTGGTGGTGCTGTTTATGTACGACAAAGCGGATGGGCAGCAGTAGGTGGACCAATTACAAATTTCGAAAATTGTGATTTTTTAAATAATTTAGCGAAAACAGATAAACCAGGCGGTGCAGTTTGCGTACTTCCTGCTGCGGTTAATTTTAAATCATGTCGTTTTGCTGAAAATATTGCCAGTAAAGGTGCAGGTTTATACGTAGAAAGAGGAAAGGTTTCGTTAGAAGATTGTATATTTGAGAATCACGACCTTACTGTAGAAGCTCCAACACTTACTGCTGCGGCTGTTGCTACCTCTAATGGTGCAGCTCTTATGGCAAATCTGTTATCTTCTGGAGATAGTCTTAAGTTAGATGTGAAAAACACCTTGTTTAAAAACAACAAAGCTGCTAACGGTGGTGCATTTAGTACTGGTGAAAGTAATGCCATTACTGCCGGAAAAACAAATGTAACATTTACAGCTTGTGCCTTTGTAGGTAATACAGCAGCTACTGGAACTGGTGGTGCAGCATTCATTAATAATACTTTTTTAGGACCTACTGCCGATATATCTTTTATCAACACTACTTTCAATGATAACTTATCCGGTACAAATACTGCAGGTGCTATTCTTGGAAAATCCTTAATAACTGGTTCGATCAACATGATTAACTGTACAGTAAGTGGCAATAAAGTTACAGGAACTTCTGGTGCAGGTGGTGCTGGTGTCCGTTTTGGAATAGCTACAGCTACTTCAACTCGCAAAATCCAAAATTGTATTCTCGAGAACAATATTGCTGTAGATGCCAATCCTACCAGTGCAGCTGACTATGCCGACTTAGGCATAGAAAATAGTGTAGATCCAGTTACTTTAGCCGAAACTCCTTCGTATGTTGCTGGTACTACATTAATAATTGAAAAATCGCTAATTGGAAGTTGCAAAAACACGGATTTTGAAACTCAATTCCCAATGAGTAAAGTAAACTATGCTTTTGAATTGAACGGAAGCATCGCTAACTCTTACAAAGCAAAATTGGGTGTATTCAACGAAGAGAAAAATTATTTCCCATTGCTTGCCGCTTCAGAAGCCATTGGTTATGGAAAAGTTTCTTTCTTGACAGGTCTAACTCCAGCCGTGACAACCGACCAAATCGGTCGTAATCGTCCAGCAGTCAATTGCTCGGCTGGTGCTTACGAATATGAAGCTGTTTCGGGAATCGCAAGCAATAAAGACAGTCATTTTATAGCTTATGCCGTAAATAGTTCGGTTGTAGTTTCAGGAGAAGGAATGACAGGACAAAATCTTTCAATATATTCAATTGATGGTAGAATTGCAAAATCAATGATTATGACTTCGGATAAAGTTAATGTACCGTTAAATAAAGGTTTCTATATTGTAAAAGCAGGTGTAAATTCTGTGAAAGTGTTAGTTCAATAGTTAATTCTCAATTTTTCTAAAAATGATTGAGTGACTTTTATTCACTCAATCATTTTTTTTTTAAAAAATTTGCCTAAAATTTTTCATTCAGAAATTAACTCATTAGGTATCAAGTAATAAGTTTTTATAGAATAATTTTAATTAGATGCAAAAACAAAAAGTATTTCTGGTGGCGGTATTATTAACCCTATTTTTTACGCCAAATTTTCTATTTGCCGATGAACTTTCATATAAACTTGAAGAGAATTTTAATAATTCGCAAACAAGTTTAAAAACCATTGGAAGAGGAGTTTCTAATACAATCAATGGGGTTCTTACAACAAAAGCTTTATACGCTTGTTTTGGAAAATTAGAATGGTCCGATTACGAAATTAATTTTAAAGCAAGATCTCCTAAGTCAGCAGATCAGGTTCAAATTTGGGCTGGTTTTCATGCAACTAATCGGGACGATAGATATGTACTTGGTTTTCAGGGTGGTTTGCTCAATCAACTTTACTTGAGCAGAATGGGCTATATGGGCACCGATGAACTACTCCATATTTCAGATCTAGGTTTTCATCCCGAAACGGATACTTGGTACGATTTTAAAATTGTAGTTTGCAAAAATAGAATTCAGGTTTTTTTAAATAATGAAACCATTCCACGAATTGATGTTCTCGACAAGAACAGTCAACTTGCTCCAGCTGGTGAAGTAACGCTTGGCGGTGGCTGGTTAGAGACTGAATACGATAATTTGTCGATACAATCAATTGCATCCAATTACCTTGACAATGTGGCTTTTAAGAACTTTAATCAGCCAATAAAACCTTCGATTAAAGAACAGAAAAGACTAACTGAAAGAGCTGCTTATCAACCGATTCTGATTAAGTCATTAACTTCGGCACGAACTGAAATTAAGTTGGATGGCAACTGGTTGTTCAAACCAACTTATGAACTTGATGATTTGAATACAGCCATTTCTCCAGCATCAAAGGATGATAATTGGCATATAATGTCAGTTCCAAATTTTTGGAATCCAATTCGTATTTGGTTGCATGGCGAAAAAATGGACACATTCCCAAAAGGAGTATCGGATACTTATTATCAAAAAGAGACCATGCGATGTGAGAACTACAGCTTTGACTATACACAAACTAAAGCGGCATGGTATCGTCAATGGGTAGAATTACCCAAAAACAGCAGTGGGAAAAATATAGAACTGGTTTTCGAGGCGGTTTCAAAAGTAGCAGCAGTATACATAAATGGCGTCAAAGCAGGTGCAAATGTGGGTATGTTTGGCGAATTCAAAGTGGACGGTACAAAGTTATTTAAGCCCGGTAAGAATCTGATAACAGTAAAAGTTACGCGCGATTTTATTGAGAATATTGAAGATGCTGATAAAATTGTAGATGTAGCAGTTTCCGTTCCGGTTACCAATAAAATGCTGAAAGACATAGCCCACGGATTCTATAAAGATGATCCGGCTGGAATTTGGCAACCTGTGCATCTGATTATTACTGAACCATTGAAAATAAACGATGTATTTATTCAACCCACACTTACAGGAGCAACTTTTGATGTTACCGTAAAGAATAATGGAACTAAAAAAGCAAAATTCTCTATTTCGACAGTTATTACAGATAAAGCCAATTCTCAAAAATTATATTCAGCCCTAGCTCTAAAATCTGTTGAACTAAAAGTAGGAGAGGAGCGCATTATTACTTACTCGGTGGAAGGACTACAGCCAAAATTATGGTCGCCACAATCACCAAATTTGTACGATTTTACATTTACAATTTCAAAGGGAAAAACGGAAATTGACCAAAAAACTATATGCTCTGGTTTTCGTACCTTCGAGTCGAAAAATGGATTGCTTTACCTGAACGGAATTTCATATTGGTTGCGTGGTGGCAATCACACGCCATTTGCATTAGCTCCAAACGATTTGAATTTAGCCAATACTTTTTATCAATTGATGAAAGCAGGTAATATTGATGTTACCCGTACCCATACAACACCTTATAATGAGTTATGGATGGATGCTGCAGATAAAAACGGTATTGGTGTGAGTTTTGAAGGTACCTGGCCTTGGCTGATGATTAGTAGCTCAATGCCTGATGCAAAACTACTTGAAATGTGGGCTGAAGAGTTTTTAGGTTTATTAAAAAAATATCGTAATCATCCTTCTTTACTTTTCTGGACGGTTAATAATGAAATGAAATTTTACGACAATGAACCAGATTTTGACATTGCTAAATTGAAAATGAAAATTATTTCGGATGTAGTGAAAAGAATGCGAACTGCTGATCCTACTCGTCCCGTTTGTTTCGATTCAAATTATGTACGCAATGAGAAAAAATTCGGAAGTGATTTCTTTAAAGACATAGATGATGGAGATATAGATGACAAACACGAGTACACCAATTGGTATACAAACTCCGTATTCAAGCATTTTAATGGTGAATTCCAAAAAAGAAAGAATCCAAGTAGACCTCTCATAAGTCAGGAAATGTCGACCGGTTATCCAAATAACGAAACAGGTCATCCAACACGATTTTATACCTTGGTGCATCAAAATCCACAGGTATTGGTGGGTAATCAGGCTTATGCTTATGGTGATCCTGCAGCATTTCTGACAGCTCAGTCATTTATTACTGGGGAGTTGGCCGAAGCATTGCGTCGTTCCAACGACAAAGCATCTGGAATCCTGCATTTTGCATTGCTTACCTGGTTTCGGAATGTGTATGATGCTGATAAAATTGAGCCTTATCCTACCTTTTATGCTATTAAGCGAGCACTACAGCCAGTACTTGTTTCAGCTGAGATTTGGGGACGTAACTTTTATTGTGGCGATAAATTAGCAGTAAAAATATGTGTTGTAAACGACAAAGAAGACGGAACTGAATTGCAAGCAACTACTCTGATTTGGAAAATTGTAGACGATAATAATAAAATTGTTGCCACTGGAAATGAATTACTCCCTGCAGTAGCTCATTATGGTCGTAAATGGTTGTCGCCTTCAATTGTGATTCCTGAAACTTTTAATTCTCAGAAAACCAACGGAAAATTGATGCTCGAATTAAAAGAAAATAATATAATTGTTTCACAGAACGAATACAATCTAATATTTGCCAAGAAATCTTGGGTACAATCAAGC
>JBBRHJ010000276.1:0-5053 GCA_038222885.1 Bacteroidales bacterium
AGTAATTGTATGGACTCCGAAATCAATGAGTTTAGCTCTTAGGCTGTGGAGAAAAGTAATATCTGTTAGGTGCAGATGAAATAAAAGAAAATGCTTATCTGCTTTAGTCAAGTTTAAATATTTTCTTTACTTTTTTTGACCACCAAACCCCCAAATGGGGGATTTTGATTAGTATTGCTTTATTTCAACAGTAGAAACCCATATGATTTTTTTAAAAGACTGCGTCTTAAGCCCCCATCTGGGGGGTTTGGGGGTCATAACGTTACAATTAAAGAACTATTTTATAAATTTTATAGGTTTCTAATTAACTAATTTTATTCAACTTGACCGAAAGGGATAAGCAGTTTAGATTTTATTATATACCGCAGCAATTTTACTAATTGGTTTTTTCAGAAGCATCATTTCCGGATTCTCTACAATATATTTAGTAGCAGCACTATAACCATATTGATAAATTTCGTTATAAGCATCAAAACTAAATTCATGATATTTTTCAATAGCCATGGGTTCAATCAAGAAACGACACAAATCGCGCCCTTCGGCAGAATTTTGATGTTGCATGACCCGTACCGAACTAATCAGTGCATCAATTGGTTTGTGGAAAGTGCTAGGCGGAATATGCGGGATTACATCCACACCAATTATAGTCTGACAATAATCCTCCAAGCCTTGAGCCGGCACATTATTGAGCAATCCACCATCTACATAGTAAGTTTCATTATCATTAATAGCATCAAAAATTCCTGGTATACTGGCTGATGCAGCTATCCATTTATCCAATTCATTTCCGCTACTTTTTATTTCCCAAGAAGCCTTGGTAAGATTGACTACACAAATATGCAAGCGTTTTTTGAGTCCCTCGAAACTATTGTGCGGTATCAACTCATGAACCAAAGTTTGCAACATACTGTGATTTGAAAGTCCCGAGTTTAAAAAAGTAGAACGAAAGCTCATCAGTTTTGTAATTTTATACAATTTATCACCTTTTATCATTTCCAATATATCTGCAGGTGAGTTTCCTGCTGCATAAAAAGTGCCGATAATTGCCCCCATGCTACTTCCTACGATATGCTTAGGATAAATGCCATGATCTTCCAATGCCTGTAAAACGCCAATATGTGCAAAGCCCAAAGCCCCTCCTCCGCTCAGACAAATACCAAGTTCTTCATTTCGTGATGAAGTAAAAAAGAAATCTTTAATTAGTCCCATATAGTTTAAATTTAGATTGTGAATATCAGTATAAGAAGAAAAAATGTTAATCTGTAAATATAGTTATTTATGTTGAATTTTGGAATAATTATCAGTGAATAAGAGATCTGTTCGGCTCTAAAATCATTAAAATTACAAAACAACACGAAAATTTTCAACAATTAGAAATTTAGAAACGATAAATTGAGCTATTTTTGTAAAATTACTTTTACAATTACAAAATACTTGTTTTACAATTACCGATTATTAGTTTACTTGATTTCATATTCAGCTTTAATTAACTAAATACAAATGAGTCCACTTTTAAATTGTAAATAGTAAATGCTCAAATAGTAAATTCTTCAATAACTTATATACTAATGAAACGTTTAAAAGTCCTATTTGTTTTAACGATATGCATACAATTTGCATATTCTAATTTACTTTACGATATAATAGATGGAAAGTACAAACCAAATAAATTCATAATCCCTGTTTCGATGAATGATGGAGAGTATTTTACCCAAAAAGTAAATAATAACTCAATTGTAAAATACAGTTATAAAAACGGGAATACAGTTGACACTCTGTTCAGCATCAATCAGATAAAAGACTGTCCGATTAAAAAGATTACGGGCTACACTCTAAGCCCAGACGAAACAAAAATATTAGTGTATACCAACGAAAAATATCGATATCGCCGAACATTCACTGCCAATTATTATGTGTACGATGTTAAACGCAAAGAACTGAAACCCCTTTCGGACGAACAGCAAGAAGTTCCTTTATTCTCGCCCGACAGCAGGTATATAGCTTTTGCCCGGAATAACAATCTGTACATGAAAAAACTTGATTTCGATACAGAAATTGCCATTACCAAAGACGGCGAAGCGGGTAAAATAATTAATGGAACACCTGATTGGGTTTATGAAGAGGAGTTTCAGGCTACACGACATTTTGTTTGGAGTCCTGATAGTAAGTTGTTAGCTTTTACCAAGTTTGACGAGACTGAAATACCTGAGTTTTCGTTTCAATTTTTCAGTAAACAAGGCGGAAACACAGGTATAGGCGAAGGAAAAGACACAGGCAAAGATTCAGAGTTGGAATTGTATCCATCGCTTTTCAGCTATAAATATCCGAAAGCTGGATCTAAAAACTCCAAAGTCAGCGTTTGCGTTTACGATGATTTTAATAAAACTACCCGTTTTATGCAACTACCTGATGCCGATCAAGATTTTTATATTCCTCGCATTCGCTGGACAAATTCTGTCGATCAATTAGCCATATTCAAACTGAACCGAAATCAGAACAGACTGGATATGCTTTTTGCCAATCCGAAAACTACGATTTGCAAATTAATTCTCCGTCAAGATGACAAGTATTATGTTGATTATGATAATATTGATTATATACATTTCACTACTGACAATCAGTTTTTCTTTGGCGTAAGCGAGCAAGATGGCTACAGACATATCTATCAATACCGAATTAATGGGACTATGCTCAAACAAATAACCAAGGGGAAATGGGATATTAGCAACTTCTATGGTTACGATGAAGGCAATAAAACCATTTATTACCAATCGGCAGAGCTTTCGGCCACTCAAAGAGATATTTACAAAATAGATGCAAAAGACAAAAAACTTTGCTTAACCGATGGAAAAGGGATTCACCTTGGCTATTTTAACAGCAATTTCAGTTATTTAATTGACGATGCTTCTAGTGCAGTTAATCCTAATTCGATTACTTTAAAAAATAATCTTGGGAAACAAATTAGGGTGTTGGAAAATAACCAAACTTTAAAAGCCGATTTTGCTAAACTTCAACTTCCCAACAAAGAGTTTTTTAGCTTTACGACTTCGGAAAATATCAAACTCAATGGCTGGATGCTAAAACCCGCAGATTTTAATGCCAACACCAAATATCCAGTGCTGCAAGTACAATATAGTGGACCAGATTCACAAGAAGCCCTCGACAAATGGAATATTGGTTGGGAGTATTATCTAAGCACCAAAGGCTATATTGTAGTTTGCGTTGATGGACGTGGAACAGGCGGTCGCGGAGTAGAATTCCGCAAATGCACTTATCAACAACTGGGAATACTCGAAACCAAAGACCAAATAGAAACGGCTAAACACCTTGCTAATATGAACTTTGTAGATAAAAATAGAATTGGAATTTGGGGTTGGAGTTATGGCGGGTCCATGGTTTTGTGGTCCATGAGTTCCAGTGAGAATATATTTAAGGCCGGAATAGCCGTTGCACCAGTTACCGATTGGAAACTATACAACACAGCCTACACAGAGCGTTTTATGCGTCGTCCACAAGAAAATTTTGCTGGTTACGACAAAACATCAGCACTCGGTATGGCCGACAAGCTGAATGGAAAATTACTTATTGTACATGGCACTGCCGACGATAATGTTCATTTACAAAATACGATGTTGTATATAGATAAATTAGTTGCTGCCGATAAGCAATTCGAGATGCAATTGTACACCGATAAAAACCACAGCATCTTGGGTAAACAAACCCGCCGACATTTATATACAAGAATGAGTGAATTTTTATTTAGCAATTTGTAAGAACAGCTATTTTGTTTTAATAAAATAACTATCTTTACACGCTTTAATAACCGTTTTGTCATATACACGACTTAAAGACAATTGAATTCAAATTTAAACTATCAATAAACTTACAAATTTAAAATTAATCACATGAACAAACAACAGTCAAAAAATCAAACACTGCCCATCATTATGATGTTCGCCTTGTTTGCAATGATTTCATTTGTAACTGGTCTTTCAAATCCGTTAGGGGTTATTGTAAAAAACCAAGACGGTGTCCAGATATGGATGTCACAATTAGGAAATTTTGCGAATTTCTTTGCTTATCTTTTTATGGGACTCCCAGCAGGGATTATTTTGAGACGTAAAGGTTATAAATTCACTGCTTTATCAGCAATCGGAGTTGGTCTTTTGGGCGTAGGAATTCAATTGTTATCAGCCATGATGCCCTATGCAAAGGGAGATGATTTTGTTCCTGTTTTTGTAGTGTATCTTTCTGGTGCATTTATTTCTGGTTTCTCAATGTGTATGTTGAATACAGTTGTAAACCCAATGTTGAACACACTTGGCGGTGGCGGAAACAAAGGAAATCAACTAATACAGTTTGGTGGTTCATTAAATTCTATGGCAGCTACCATAGTTCCAATTCTTGGGGGTTATTTAATTGCAGACGCAGCAAAATCTACCTTAAGAGATGCAGTGCCAGCTTTATTAATTGCTATGGGTATTTTTGCAATAGCGTTTGTGGTTCTTGCTATGGTTAGAATACCAGAACCACACATGGAAAAGAAAATAGCTGGTTTACAAGCAAAAGATAAACGCAGTGCAATGTCATTCAGACATTTTGTAATGGGAACTGTTGCTATTTTTCTATATGTTGGGATTGAAGTTGGAATTCCGAATTTCATCAATTTATTCCTTACTGCCGGACAATCTGTTATAGATGGTGCAAGCGGAGCTGGGATTGGTGCAGGAGCTGCCGGAACAGTAGTTGGTACCTATTGGTTCTTAATGCTTATCGGTCGTTTATTGGGCGGTGCTTTAGGAGCAAAATTTTCGGCAAAATCACAATTATTATTTGTAAGTTCATTAGCAATAATTTTAATTATAGCTGGTATTCTCATCCCAACTTCTGTATCAGTGAGTATGCCAGTTTTCAGGGCTGATATCAGTTTTGGATTCCAAGTTGTTCCACTTTCAGTTTTATTCTTTGTGCTTTGTGGACTTTGTACTTCCATTATGTGGGGTGGAATTTTCAATCTTGCCGTTGAAGGAATTGGAAAATATACTGCTATGGG
>JBBRHJ010000277.1:0-5015 GCA_038222885.1 Bacteroidales bacterium
TGCAGGAAAACCCGGATGCGAATGCTACAGAGGCGATCGGGCGTTTGCCAGGCATATCAGTACAACGTATTGGTGGCGAAGGAGTTGGGTTGGTAATTCGAGGGCTCGAACCAAGATATTCGTCAGTTACTTTGAATGGGATAGAGCTTCCAGCCACGGGCGGTTCTGACCGAAGTACAAATCTGAGTGGTATTTCACAATATGCTCTTCAAGGTGCTGAAGTATTTAAATCATTAACAGCTGACATGGATGCAAATTCGGTGGCAGGTTCTGTCAATTTAAAATTACGTGAAGCACCAAAGGATTTACACATCAATCTAATGGCACAAAAAGGTTATAACCAACTTAATAATGATTGGGGTAACTATAAGTTTTTGACTGAAGCAAGCAATCGTTTTTTTGATAATAAACTTGGGGTATTATTTACAGCTTCCGCCGAAAAGGTAAATCGAAGTGTGCAAACAATGAGTTCTGGATATACAATAGAATCTAGCAATCCAAATGCCGACATATTACTGGTTAATACAAATTTAAATATCAACTCTTCTTTTATCTACCGGCAAACCGCAATGTTATCGTTAGATTATAAAGTATCTCCAAACACTACATTGATGCTATACGGCATGTATAACAGATCAAAAAATGACAGATCAAGTCAGTCGAAGAACTATGGCACAACAAATTCCGGTTATGTTGGATATAATTTTGGTAGTTCCCCAAATGCAGAAACTAATATTTTTCAAACTTCAATTAGTGGAGAATCGAAATTTAAGTTTCTCAATATAAAAGCAGATTATGGTTTGTCATTTTCCAATGGACAGAATGATAATCTTGGAGAACGTTCATGGAATTTTGCATTTAATAATTCATCAACATCTTCAATTGTTGATTATGAGCATCGCAAATTGGATCCGTCTGTACTTATTCCATTATTTACAGATACTCCTGATAGGTTGTTAGACTGTAGATTAAACGCTATTGGTATGTCTGACAGTAGAATCAATGACAAAAATATTAATACATTTCTAAATATTTCAATCCCATACAAAGTGGGTGATTTTATTACTGCATTCATAAAATTTGGAGGACTTTATAAGTCGAAAAGTAGATTTAGAGATGACACAGTAGGAAGTCAGTTTTTTGGAGTTAATCAGTTCGCTCCAAAAATTCTCGCTGATACCTTAAACTGGATTGTTCTAGACGATATGTATATTACCGCTAAAGGATTAACAGATGGAAATGTTGATAATTTTTTGAATGGCAAGTATAACTATGGAAATACATTTAGTTTTGATAAGTTGAATCAGATTTCAGATGCCTGGGAGAATATTTCTAATTATTATTATGCACAAGGACCAAGTGCTTATTTACCTAAATTTGGAGATGTTACAAAAATTGGATACACTCAGAATGTGGGTGGATGTATTCTTAACGATCAAAATATAAAACAAAATTATGGGGCAGGGTATATTATGTCCGAAATAAATTTCGGGAGATACGTGATGTTACTTCCCGGAATCCGATATGAAAGCACCCATACCACCATGAAGGGATTTTATGCAACACCACCTCAATATGTTCCACCTATTAATGCCCCTGTACCTGGCAAAGATACAAGTGCAGTAAACTCCAATCAATTCTTACTCCCAATGGTTCATTTAAGAATTAAACCAACGGATTCATTTTATATGCACTTTGCCTATACACAAACGTTGAGCCGCCCCGATTTTAATTCAATATCGCCTACTTATTATGTAAATTCGGGCTTAAACCCATTATTTTATATTTCGTCAAATCCAAATTTAAAACCCGAATTATGGTCAAGTTACGATGCCCAATTTGTTCTTCATTCAAAAAAAATTGGTCTATTGTCAGTGAATGCTTTTTATAAATCAGTAAAGGATAAAATATGGAGAAGGAATTACAAACGAATAAAAGGTGATCCTATAATTAATCCTTTCCCCAATACAGCTACAGTAGATGTTACCGCTTGGGAAAATCACTCTTATCCCGGTTATGTGAATGGTTTAGAATTTGAATGGCAAACCTCTTTTTTCTATTTACCTAAACCATTTAACTATTTTACGATGACTGCGAATTATACGTTTACTCATTCACAAACGACTTATCCTTATACACGATTAGAAACAAAAGTCCCTGAAGGTGGTGGTCGTCCCACAATTGTACGCGTAGATTCAACAATTACAGGTCGGTTGCTAAATCAACCGACTCATGTTGCCAATGTGTCGTTGGGATTTAATAAAGGTGGTTTTAATGCATGGTTATCATTTCAGTATAACGGACAAATATATACGGGCATTAATTATATGGGAGTACCTCGTTTAAATTCCGAGAAAGATTATTTCTACAGGTGGGATTTACAAATCACTCAAAAATTCAAAATCAGGGATATTCATGGATTTGAGGTATTACTTAATATCGCTAATATCAGCAATTATAATGAAACACAGAAACTTAGTGGAGATATCCGTAATACTTACATTGAACAGTATGGAGTTACAGGTGATTTGGGATTAAGATTCAAGTTTTAAATCATTTATTCCTTAAGTAATAGGAAAAATACAATGTCGTATTATTTTAAACACGTAGTGTCAGTTAGTAACATAAAATCACATAGTTTTTTTTCGAATACATAGTAAGTTTAGATGCTCTAAAATAACTATTCGACAGCATGTTAGTTTATTATTATTATTTCTATGTGTTAATGTATCTATGTTCTACTTTGTGGCTGATTTTGGTTTTTATATTACGATATTATTGTTTTCTAAGTACTTCAATCAAAAAAATGCAATTAATTTATCTAAATAATATGTTAAACATTTAAATTTTAAAAATCATGAAAAAACTTTTCAAAATCTCTATGATGGCTGGACTGCTAGTATGCAGTCAGTTTGGTAATGCACAAAGCATTTTAGATGTTGTGCCAGGGTATGGAACATTAAATTCTGCTATTTCAGCCAATGGAGGAACAAAGATTTACCGGTTAAAGGCTGGAGAATGGTATGGCTTAAATGCCCCTATCGAAAATGTAGATTACCATCTTCAAATCATTGGAGCAGAACCTGATGTTACGGGTGGTATGCCCGCAACGCTTCAAACAGGAACTAGTGTAAATGGAGCAGCTTTTGAAGCTATGTTCACTGCAAAAGGTAATCTAACAATTAAAAATATTTATATTGTGAATGCCGATCTCTCTGCTCAGACCGGTGCAAATTGTATTTACGAAAGTAAAGATAATGCACGTGTTGTTGTAGATCGTTGCATTTTACATCCAGCATCCGGTGGAATGGCAATTGCTGTATCTGGAAAGAACACAAAAGTGTATTTTACCAATAATCAGGCAATTAACAATGGACACATGTTAAACCCAAATTGTGGTCACTTTTTTAATTTTATCCATCCTACTATTGGTTTTGATTCACTTTTGGTTGAAAATAATACCTTTGTTTGTATGGGAACTACTATGTTAAATGCGGGTTTAGGAACCCCCGTTATTAATAATGTGCTTCTTTTTAATCATAATACTATTATAATGAATAAAAGTCAATTGGATTGGACTACTAGAAAAAATGAAGAGTATTGGACCAATAACTTATTTTTTGATGTGAATACACAGCCTTGGGCATCCAGTTGGCAACCCATGCCGGGAGCAGATTTATCGATGCCAAAACCAAACCTGATTTATGCGGCACCATTAGATAATGAAGTATTACCAAGTGTGCGCCCTAATTTTGTGGAGTACAATTCACTTTATAGGGCACAGGGTTTTTATGATCTGATTACTGAATTGAATATTTTCTCAAGAAGCCACTCACTTCCCTTACTGTATTTATTTCCACTTGTTTGGCCAAAAGATTCAACCAATTGTCGAGAAGCTCAAATGTTTAATAGTGATAATTTTCCGAAATTCAAATATGGAAATACAATAATTGATGTTGATCCACAATGGGTTGATAATAAAATATATGATCATGAGGCTAATTTTGTTAAATGGACAAAACCTGCAAGTTATGTACATGCACTTGGTCAGCCGTCTACTAATTATCCACCTGCTTCGGCATGGGCTCAGTATTGGTGGATACCAAGTGGTGATTTGTCAAACAATAGTGTTTGGCCTGTATTTAATGGAAGGTATACTAATTCTGCTACTTTAACAGGTTCAATAGAAAACTTACCATTGGGCGACTTAAACTGGTTCCCAACGCAAAAAGCATTTTGGCTAGCTAACAAAGCCAGTATTACTTCACACATTAAAATGGGTAATACAAACAAATGGACAGCCACAGGAGTTGTCGAAGTTAAAACCAATGGATTTACGGTTTATCCAAATCCTGCAAACGGAATTGTAACTGTTAAAGGTGTTACTAATGCCGATATTAAAATACTCGGTTTGGACGGTCGTATGTTATTGAATGCAAAAAATGTCACTAAAATTGATGTCTCAACCATCTTATCAGGTAGTTATTTAATTAGTATCAAAGAAGGTAATAAAGTTTCAACACAAAAATTGGAAGTGGTGAGATAATTGATAATTAAAACTAATGTCTGAAATAACACCAGAACTTGGAATCAAGTTCTGGTGTTATCAAAAATAAAAAAACTGTTTTATTGCTACGAATAAAAAAACATATTATAAGTTTTAATAACACAAACAAATAAAATAAAATGAAAAATCAAAAAAACTACTTCCGACTTAAGACATTTGCTCTTGTTTTATGTGTATTATGTGTAATGCCATTATCGGCTACACCAGGTTCTTTCGATGGTGATAAACCTGCCGCCAGCTTTTCATCGGTTTATTCGCAGTCTTTTAACGTCTGGGATGGTACAAAATTAGCGAATCAATGGGATTGCAATGGTTTTGATGCTACGAATATAAGCAATAATTCCTTGAATTTTTCCTGGGGAGGTCCCTGGAGTATTATTCTCCGTTCAAAATCAGTTTATGCAGCACCTTATGTATTTACAACTCAATTTGGATATGCTTATTCTAG
>JBBRHJ010000278.1:0-5006 GCA_038222885.1 Bacteroidales bacterium
GTAAGTGCCAAGTTTGATAGTGTTCGTAATTCATTGTCCATTACCAACTTTGAATCGTTCGACGAAACCGAATGGTATCTAAATTCTGTTGAAAAAGATCCGGAAATAGCCAGTTTGTTTCGTGATATGAATGCAACTAAAATTATTATTTCAGAAGAAAATTATGGAATCATGCGTTCTATTTCAAATTTAGATTCGTATTTAGCATTCAAGGATAAAAATCTTGGTTCCAAAACCATTCAAAACAATAAATTGGTAGCTACTACTAAGAAAGCTGAGCCAATAGCAATTGAAAAAGATTTTGCAGATAAAAAGGCTACTGTTACTCCAACTGAAAAAGTTGTGGAATCAAAATCCATTATTGAACCTAAAAAGCCAATAACAAAAGAAGAACCAAAACAGCTAACTGAAACCAAAATCGAACCTGCGCCGCAGCAACAAAAAAAAGTTGAACCAATAGAAGAGGTTGTACCGTTATTTAAAAATTTGTTTGGTTATCGAGCCAATGAACCACATTTTGTTTCAATAGCTGTATTATCTGGGACATTCGATATCGACAAATTGAAAACGGTGTTTAATACCTATAATTCGCAGAATTACAGCATGTTGAACTTAAAGTTTAATAACGAAAAAGTGAACACGACGCAATTTATTCTTATCGGTCCATTTGCCGATGCCAATATAGCGAAATCGTATTTATTGAGAATGGTGAAAGAACGAACTTTGTTTGAACCATTAAAAGGGGCAGATTATAGAAACTTGATAGGCAGCCAAAAAAACCTGAATATCATGATGCAGAAAGATGCCATGACTACCTATTTTGAATTTATGCAACAGTATTATTTAAATTAATTATGAAAAAAGACCGCATACTTTGGGCCGACGATGAAATAGATTTATTACGTGCTTACGTACTTTTTCTGGAAGAAAAAGGATACGAAGTAGTAACCGCAAGTAATGGGAAAGATGCCGTAGATCTTTGCCACGAAGAGAGTTTCGACATTATTTTTCTGGACGAAAATATGCCAGGATTGAGCGGATTGGAAACTTTAGCGTTGATTAAAGAAATTGATCCCGACGTTCCTATGGTGATGATTACCAAAAGTGAAGAGGAAAATATTATGAATATGGCGATTGGCAATAAAATTGCTGATTATCTCACTAAACCCGTGAATCCCAGCCAAATATTATTGACACTTAAAAAGAATATTCACAAAAAAGAAATCATAACTGAACATACCACTTCATCCTACCGCTCTGAGTTTGGACGAATTGGGATGCAAATTAATGATTCGTTGACCTACGATGATTGGGTAGAAGTTTATAAAAAATTAGTTTATTGGGAACTTGAATTAGAGGAAACTGACAATGGTATGGACGAAATGCTGAAAATGCAGAAAACGGAAGCCAACAGTACTTTTGTCAAATTCATCAAACGAAATTATGAATCGTGGTTCGAAAATCCAGAAAGCCGCCCGATTATAAGTCCTGATTTGTTCAAAAAGAAGGTTTTCCCAATGCTTGACAATGGTGAAAAAGTGTTTTTCGTATTGGTGGATAATTTCCGCTACGATCAATGGAAAATCATTCGTGAATTGATGAGTGAATTTTACACATTTACAGAAGAAGGAATGTACTGTGCTATGTTACCAACAGCTACTCAATACGCCCGTAATTCAATTTTCTCTGGACTTATGCCTTTGCAGATACAGCAAATGTTCCCCGACCTATGGGTTGAAGAAGAGGAAGAAGAAGGCAAAAACATGAATGAAAAGGATCTGATTCAAACTCAATTGCAACGTTATCGTAAAAATTACAGTTTTTCTTATCATAAAATAAACGAATCGGCCTATTGTGAAAAAGTAATTGAACAATTGCCTCGCTTGGATAGTAACCAACTGAATGTCATCGTGTTGAATTTTATTGACATGCTTTCGCACGCCCGTACCGAGTCGAAAATGATGCGTGAATTGGCCAATGATGAACATGCTTATCGGTCGTTGACTCTTTCGTGGTTTAAACATTCGCCAACTTATGAGTTGATGAAAGCCATTTCGAAACGTGGATATAAAGTTATTTTCACCACCGATCACGGGACCATACAAGTTTCAAACCCAATTAAGGTTATTGGCGACAAAAACACCAATGTAAATTTACGCTATAAAGTGGGTAAAAACTTGAGTTTCAACAAAAAAGAAGTTTTTGAGGTAACACAACCTGCTAAAATAGGTTTACCAAGTCCAAATGTTAGCTCAGCCTATATTTTTGCTGGAAAAGACGATTTTTTCGCCTATCCAAACAATTACAATCATTACGTAAGTTATTATAAAAGCACATTTCAACACGGCGGAATTTCGTTGGAAGAAATGTTGGTGCCATTGATTGTGATGGAGCCAAAAGAATAAAACCAAACGCCAAACCCTAAATGGGAGTAAAACAAAGAATTAAATAGCTGATTAATAGATAAATGGAAAATATAAATAGTAATCTCAATTTCCCTTCAAGGGTTAGGGGTTTATCCTATACCAACGTCCAAGATCTTGGAAATTTACAAGAAGCAATAAAAGAAGCTTTGGAAATCAAGCAAAATCGTTTTGCTTACAAACATATTGGCGAGAATAAAACCTTACTGATGGTGTTTTTCAATTCCAGTTTACGAACACGATTGAGTACTCAAAAAGCAGGTATGAACCTAGGTATGAATACCATGGTGCTCGATGTAAATGCCGGAGCTTGGAAATTAGAAACCGAACGTGGCGTGATAATGGACGGAGATAAACCGGAACATATTTTGGAAGCAATTCCAGTAATGGCGAGTTATTGCGATATAATTGGAGTGCGTGCTTTTGCACAATTTGAGGACAAAGCATTTGATTATCAAGAAACTATTATCAATCAATTCATTCAATATTCAGGTAAACCAGTATTCAGCATGGAAGGAGCAACAACGCATCCTTTACAAGCTTTTGCCGATTTAATTACCATTGAAGAATACAAGAAAACAGCTCGACCAAAGGTGGTTTTAACTTGGGCTCCTCATCCAAAAGCCTTACCACAGGCAGTTCCCAACTCTTTTGCCGACTTTATGAATGAAGCTGATGTTGATTTCGTAATTACACATCCCGAAGGTTACGAATTAGCACCACAATTTGCCCGTAATGCGAAAGTTGAGTATGATCAGATGAAAGCATTTGAAGGAGCTGATTTTATTTATGCCAAGAACTGGGCAGCATTTCAAGATCCTAACTATGGCAAAATACTCAGCACCGATCGTAGTTGGACGGTAAGCGACCGCCAAATGGCAGTTACTAATAATGCCCACTTTATGCACTGCTTGCCTGTTCGTAGAAATATGATAGTGACCGATGAAGTAATTGAAAGCCCACAATCCATAGTAATTCCACAAGCTGCCAATCGTGAAATTTCGGCACAGGTGGTAATAAAAAGGTTATTAGAACAATCCCTAACCCAAAAAGAGGAATAAAAAAAATAAAAAATATGATTTCAAATACAGAACCAGTTTCTCCAAATCCCACTTCAGGGGGCAAGGGGGTCAATTTACAACAAGTAATTGCGTCAATACGCACAGTGCCGGATTTTCCGAAACCAGGAATTCTTTTTAAAGATATAACTACGGCAATGAAAGATGCCGAAGTACTTAGATTTATTGTCGACGATTTATATGAGTACTACAAAGACAAAGGCATTACTAAAGTTGTAGGTGTTGAAAGTCGTGGTTTTGTACTCGGCAGTATTTTGGCTTATAAGCTTGGTGCCGGTTTCGTGTTATTGCGTAAACCTGGAAAACTACCAGCCGAAACCTACAAAGTTGAATATGAATTAGAATATGGAGTAGATGCACTCGAAATTCACAAAGATTCGATTGATGAAACTGATGTAGTTTTGCTTCACGATGATTTATTGGCGACTGGAGGCAGTGCAGGAGCAGCCATTAAGTTGATAAATAAATTCAATCCCTCAGCTATTTTTGTAAGTTTCATGATTGAATTAGAATTTCTTGGTGGACGACCTCATTTACAAGGAGTTGAAGATATCCATTCCATGATAAAATTTTGATAAATACCGCATGAGAAAAATTACTATTGTCAAAGTTGGTGGTAAAATAGTAGAAGAGCCGCAATCTTTGAAACAATTACTTTCCGATTTCTCAAAAATTGAAGGACATAAAATTCTTGTTCACGGCGGCGGTCGCTCGGCTACAGCTATGGCTACCCGACTTGGGATAGAAAGTAAAATGCTGAACGGACGACGAATTACCGACCAAGAAACCTTGAATGTGGTTACTATGGTTTATGGAGGTTTGGTGAATAAACAAATTGTGGCTGGATTACAAGCTTTGGGCGTTAATGCTTTAGGGTTGACCGGTGCCGATTTGAATATTATCCGTTCCGAAAAACGACCAGTTCAAGAAGTGGATTACGGTTTTGTAGGCGACGTGAAAGAAGTAAATGCTGAAATTATTGCTGATTTGCTATCGAAAGATATTGTACCCGTTTTAGCTCCTTTGACCCACGACAAAATGGGTAATATGCTCAATACCAACGCAGATACAATTGCAGGCGAAACTGCCAAAGCCTTATCGAAATACTTTGAAGTCAGCTTAATGTATTGTTTTGAGAAAAAAGGAGTTTTGCTAAACGAAAACGATGACGAAAGTGTAATTTCAGAAATTACACTCCCTCTTTTTAAAAAATATGTTGAAGATGGTATCATTTCAGGCGGCATGATTCCTAAACTCGATAATGCATTTGAAGCCATTGAAGCTGGTGTAAAACAAGTAATTATCACAAGAGCTGATTTAATTCACACTGAATCGGGAACAAAAATCAGTTAAGTAATTACACATTTCGGAATTTTATTTTGTTTTTCAAAATATAGATATTATCTTTGTCGTAAATTTCAATCAAATGAGAGTTTTAACCCATAAAGCAGTAAGTATTTTCTATACTAAACATGCTGATTCAAAAACTGCACTTGAAGAATGG
>JBBRHJ010000279.1:0-5000 GCA_038222885.1 Bacteroidales bacterium
ACATCCAAAAAGAAAAGAAAATATAAATAAAAATAGTTTTAATGACCCTTTCATTGCTTAAAGTTATTTAGTGTTTTACTTTGTTTATTTATCATCAGTAGCATTTAATAAATTCTTGTATCGCAGCATTGCTTCCACATAATAATAATCGGCATAAGTAAGCGGAGCATCTACCTCACTGTCCTTAGCCATAAATCCAACGCTGTGCTTCAGTATAAAACCAGCATTTTTGCCTTTTTTTGCCAAATATTTATCCGATGACAGGCTGCGAATTTGTTGTTCGGCAATCGACAGGTACTTTGCAGAAAGATCTTTGGGCACAAAGGTAGATAATTCTATCAATGCTGATGCCATAATAGCTCCAGCTGATGCATCTTTCAATTCATTTGGAATGTTGGGGGCATTAAAATCCCAATAAGGAATTTTATCCTCGGGTAAATTGGGATAGTTTATAAGTAAATTGGCAATTTTAATGGCATGATTCAAATATTCTTTTTTTCCAGTTTCACGATACATCATCGTGTAACCATATAATCCCCAGCCCTGTCCACGTGCCCAAGTAGACTCGTCAAAAGCTCCTTGATGATTGAATTTAGCTTTTGCACCGCCAGTAATTGTATCGTAATTGACTACATGATATGCACTTCCATCAGGTCTGTAATGATATTTAAGCGTAGTATCGGCATGTGAAACTGCTATTTTGTAAAAACTGCTATCGCCGCTCAGTCGAGTAGCTTCGCAAAGCAATTCTAAATTCATCATATTGTCAATAATAACTGGATATTCCCATTCTTTTTTGTCCCATGATTTAATACAACCAATCTTAACATTAAAACGAGTTGATAACGAGCGTGCAGCATTGATGATTACAGCTTTATCTGGTGCTAAAGCAGCCAACTTATACGCATTACCAAAACTACAATTAATCATAAAACCTACATCGTGGTTATCAGTTGTATATTGTTGTTTTTTAACACGCTGAGTTATTTCTCGGGCAGCTGATTTTACTTTCTCATCATTGGAATATTGATACAAATACCAAAGTGTTCCAGGGAAAAAGCCACTTGTCCACCATTTATCGTTGGAGGTTACCAAACCTCCGTCGCTATTCATTGTACGAGGTAATTTATCAGGCATTTTCTCAATAGAACGGTACAAAATCATTGACTGTTCGGTCGAGAATTTCAAACTTTTTTCAACAATACTCTGAGTCGATTTTTGTTTTGCGTAACATGAATTGAGTGTTAATACGGAGATTGTAAGCAATAATATTTTTGATATTTTCATTTTTTTAATTCTTTTTTATATAGTTATTAAATGCTGTAACTTCCTGTAATTTAAACAGTAATATTGATTAACTTAGTCGTTTAACTTTTATTTAATTATTTATCTTAGTTTTATAACCTTGCACGAACACAACTGATTTGCAAACTGCGATTGAATTAGAAATACGCCGATTGGCAATTCTTCTCCAAACTTTATTTCTTGGTTTGTACTATATCGGTCTGATACATAGGTAAGACTACCAATCATATCAGTAACTAACAAACGCATGGGTTGGTTTAATACACTTTCCACTCTGAGAGTAAGCTCATTACTGAATGGGTTTGGAAATGCACTGATACCTATTTCTTTCGAGTTATATTTAATAGTTCCTATACTGTTTGGAGCATTAGAAGGTGATTTTTGTAGTAATAACCAAGCATAGATATCGTTACCTGATGAAAGATTATAGGTTTGTGTCCAAGCATCGTGAGCTACACCCGGGTACAAAGTAAGTTTTGCTTCGGCATGTGGCTCAGGACATGCATTAAAAAAATCATTGGCAGTTACATCGTTTGCCCAAGGTGAAGTTGTATCTGAAGTTCCATGAAATGCCCATGTAGGAATTGCTTTACTGCATCCAGCCTTACCCTCACGTGAAGCTTTGGTTCCATTGGCAGAAATCGGCACAGCCGCAGCTACTTTTTCGTTACTTGGATAAGCTCCGATAAAATCCCAAACACCATTTCCACCACAACTTAAACCTGTAATATACAATTGCAAAGTATCAATATTGTAGGCTTTACGAGCATAATCAATAAAATTTCTGACTTCGTTTGCCGAAGGGCAAAGATTATTAGCATTTGTGCTTACGTGCTGTGGCATCAATACCACAAACTGGTTTTTATACTTCCAAGTGTTATTTTGAATAATTTGTGGTAGTCCAGTATTATAAAGTTTGTACAGTTCGGTTGTACCATTTCCATTCTCACCACTTCCGTGAAAGAAAAGTATAATGGGTAGTTTTTGATCTGGATTTGTTGTATAAGCTGGTGGCAAGTATTCAATATAACCATTGGCAGCTGTTGTACTTCCAAGAGGTTTGTTAGTTATTTGCGCTTGTACAATGCAAATTGTAAAAAGCGAGAACATCAATGAGAGAATGATATTTTTCATATTTTATAGAATTTTGAATGCAAAATTATTTTCAATAAATTCAAAAAATGCATCCCAATCATATCGGTCGGAATGTCCGCCTTCGTGCAATCGGAAACCAATCTCTCCATTCAGTAGTGATTCGTTGGGTTTGGGCATTATATCTGTTTCTAATCCTTTTTTATTCAATAATTTGTAAACAGGATCAGCAGCTACGCAAGCAATAAACTGACCTTTAGGATCGGTCCATTGGTCTTTTGTTCCACTTCCAATAAATACAGGGCGAGGAGCTATCAAGGCTATCAATTCATGTGCATCCACAGGTAATTTTTCCCAATTCCCGCCATATTTCATGAAGTTCCCAGCCATCCAATGATATAAATTTACATCAGCAATATTATCAGTGTTTTCAGCATAATCACGCATACCCAAAGCTGCTCCACCCGCCCCTGAACAACTAGCAAAAATGGCTGACCAACGATTATCCAAAGCACCCGCCCACAACGCTAATTTTCCCCAACGTGAATGCCCTTGCAGCATGATTTTCGAATGTTCAAAACTTGGGTCAGTTTGCAAATAATCCATGGTTCGACTTAATCCCCAAGCCCAAGCCGACATTGTTCCCCAGTCATCAGGTTTACGGTCCTTGCCTTTGTTCATAAGTCCAATAACGCCTTCGTGTAAGCCAGCTCCGCTATCCATTTGCAGCGAATCGGTTTCGACAGTAGCACAAGCCCAATTGTTCTTAAGTATCTTATTCACAACCAATGTGTCTGTATTTCCATAATTCCCAATGGCAATTACTAACAATGGAATTTTTACAGTTGCTCCTGCTGAAATATAAATTCGCAGATTTATTCCCGGAATTGCTTTAGGATACGCTGAATTTTCAATGTGTCCAACCAGCTTTTTACATATAATATTGTTATTTGTAGTGATTGAAATTATTTCAAAACTCACTTTGTGTGTTCTTTTCGGAATTTTTCCGTAAATTTCATTTTCAAACAGGGATAATATTTCTGGTCTTCGTTTTTGCCACCAAGATTTTTCTGTTTCTACTTTTTTCCCATTTTTCAATATTAATGGATCAGGCAGTTTGAAATTATTTGCTTTACTTTCATCGTAATTTGTCCACTTTCCCCACGATGAACGGATGTACATATTCCGATAAATATCATAGCATTTATCAGAACCTTCACGCTGAGTTAGTCCTTCTGGTTTTGTTTTATCGTCTTTTTCAACTGCTAATTCAGGTAACACTAAACCTAATTTATCCAACATTTTTTGTCGGTCAACAGTTGCTAATTTCCTTTTTTCCTGTTTATTATTTATGATTGTCTTTTCGAAATTGCTTTGTACGCTATTTTCTTGTGCAAAAGCCGCCATTGAAACCATGAAAAATTCTACAAAACACAACAATGCCAAACGTATTTGATATAAGTTGAATATTGAAGTTATTTTAGTTAGTTTTTGCATGAATATAATTTTCAACAAAAGTCTTAATTTTATTGCAGAACTGATACGAATACCGTTCAATTATTTAGAAACATAGTTCAAATCACTAATTTAGGAGGGCTTTGATATTTAAAAACTCGAATAAAAATTTATTTATTCACTACTGAAATAAATGAAAATGGATTTATAATTTATTTTTCCATAAATGCCGATTTGAACTATTTTGACTTTGTTCTGTACTTTTATGCTATTGTGTGTGTTTACTATCGTTTATATTTGCACATTCAAAAAATGATTTTTTTCCCCTCGTAACTTGTCTATAAAAACTTGCAACTATTATGACTATTTTAAGACGTTTTTTTCTGTTGTACATCCTATTTTTCTTTTGTTTCCCAATGGTTGATGCGAGTCGTATCCAGTATTCACTTAATGAATTATGGCTCTTCACAAAAGGAGATATGAATGACAAGTTAGTTGAAAAAGTAAATTTTCCACACACTTGGAATGTTCTTGATGTAATGGATGATGTACCTGATTATTATCGCGGTGTGGGTTGGTACAAACGCTCTATTGTGATTCCTGAAACATTCGCACAAAAACAAGTTAGTATATATTTCGAAGGAGCAAATCAGGAACTTGAATTGTTTGTAAATGGAAAAAGTGTTGGCAAACATGCAGGTGGGTACACGCGTTTTAGTTTTGACATAACTCCTTTTATCTCAGTTGGGACTGAAAATGCTTTTGCTATAAAAGTTGATAATTCTTTTAATATAAACATTCCGCCACTTACTGCTGATTTTACATTTTTTGGTGGCATTTATCGTGATGTTTTTTTAATTGCTACTGCCAAACAGCATATTTCTACTAACTTTTACGCTTCTTCAGGAGTGTTTATTACTACTCCCATTATAAATGCAGAAAAAGCATCAGTAAGCATTAAAACATTGATTAATAATGCTTCAAATTCTATCCGAAAAGTACGTGTGGAGCAAAAAGTAATTACTCCACAAAAAACGGTGGTTATGCAAACCTCCAAAACAATAAAATTGCTTGCAAATGTGCAAAATTTGGAGAATATTCAGAACATGGAAGTGAAACAACCCCAACTTTGGAGTCCTGACAGTCCA
>JBBRHJ010000280.1:0-4992 GCA_038222885.1 Bacteroidales bacterium
TTATACCCTGTTAAGTTCTCTTCGCCCAATTTTTACTCAAATCAACGAGTTGGCCGAAGGTATCAAAAAGACATTCATGGCCGTTGGTAGCGATTCCCTGGTAGCTTCGCTCGACGTGTATGATTTCGTGAAACAAAACAAGGATAAAGTGCCCGGCCTGGCAATTGCGGCCGACGAGATGGCTGTGTTCTTTAAGAAATCGAAAGCAAAAACCAATGCTCCGGCATAGTTGGTAAAAGGGATTCCATCTTTTCAATAAGAGATGGAATCCCTTTAAATACCCTACTTTCTCCAATACGACAAAAGGACACTAATAAGTGGCTCGCAGCCATTCCGGAGTAACCTAAAACCACAAAAGAGTGGGTGTTAGTCACTCTTTAGTGGCAAACCGACACTAAAGAGTGGCACATCGACATTCTGAAACGACCAAATGCCACAAAATAATGACCAGCTGCCACTCCAGAGTGGCTTAGAAACACAAAAGAGTGAACCGAAGCCACAAAAGAGTGGATACAAACCACTCCATAGTGGCAAACAGACACTATGGAGTAGATAAATGTCACAAAAGAGTGACCTGAAGCCTTTATAAAGTGACAAGCAGCGCTTTTTAAAGAAAAATTTTCAGCAAATTTCTGTTTTAATTCGAAAACACTATAACTTATTCACCAAAATGTTTTATTTTTAAGAAGGTTAAATGTTGTTGAACCGTGAAGACTTCCGCAAAAGATAAGTTCAATAGCACATTTCCTTCAATAAACATCCAAAATTATCTGTATACACAATGTCAATGATGTTTTCGGATTACTAAGATTGAAATAGTTCTGAAACTTAACCAAATGAATACGAAAAGACTAAACCTTCTTCTTCTGTTTTTTACTTTATTATCAATTAATCTTGATCTAAAATCAGAAATCAGGACTGATGATCCACCAGTGATTCTGATGGATTTTAGTGTTGAACGCATCCTAGATAATGAGAGTATTTTAATTTCAATCACTATATTTTCTTCCGTCGACATAGAGGATGCAAATATTAATTTCATTTTACCTGGAAGTATAGTGCCAATGAAGGGCTCACTGAATAACAAAGTAAAAGTATTTAAGGGTATTCCAACAATGGTATCTCTTGAAGCTAAATCAGAAATTAAAACCAATTTTAAAATTAAAGGGGTATTTTATGCTATGATCAACCATTCGAAAGTAAGCATAGTAAAATACTCATATTTTGAGTACAATGATAATGTGCTAAGTTATCTGCCTAATGTCAAAACTTCCCAGCAAAATTTGGGCTTAAAGTCTTCAAATCCTGAATTATTACAATACAATTCGTTTAATCAATTAAAATCATCCACCACTTTCATTAGCGAAAATTCAGATAATGTACTTTCAAGTGATACTGCCAGCATAAAAGGAAGTATACGATTTAAAGATTCAAAGGGCGATTATCAATCGTTACAATATGCGAAAATAGAATTGATTGCAAAGAAAGCTGATGGTTATAAAATATTATTTACTACAAACACCAATGAAACAGGAATTTTCAATATCAAAATTCCTATTGATCCAGCATTAACCAATGTAAATGTATTTATTAGAGTAGCTACCGTATCGGCTTTTTCACTTAATGAGTTTTTGGAAAGTGGAATTGACCTTCTGGACAATGTTTTCAAGAAACCCTATTATGCCATGGGTGAAACATTCAAACTAAGCGATGCAATTTCCCAAAAGAAAAATATTGAAATCAATATCGATGAAGATGTTAATACAGGGGCATGTGCAGTATTTCAAAATTCAATTGACGCATTGCTTTCTTCCAATAAGCAACTCGGTATTATGCCACCTAAAGCTACAGTTATCTGGCCGTCGGGAAGTACTGTAACCACCGACACAATATACATAATGCAGTATGATCGTTGGGACAAAGATGTAGTTTTTCATGAATATGCTCATTTTCTTGATTTTAACTACAATCTAACTAAACGGGCAACTGGGAATCATTATTTCGACGAAAACCTTTCGGAACGATTCGATTCAATATATGCCAAAAACCTTGCGTTCAGTGAAGGATGTGCCACTTTTTGGGCAGTTAGCCTCCAATATGCGGAAACAAAGGATACTTATTACGATGACACTGAAGATGTAGAAATACATGCCAATTTGGACGGTCCAATAAAACACAAGGGAGAAGACTGTGCTGGTGCAGTTGCCTGTATCCTTTGGGATATATTCGACGCAAATTCAGAAGATTTTGACCAAATAAGTTTAGGGCTAAAGTCAATCAAATATTATATATTTGAAGAGACACCAACTACAAATATTCGAAAATTTGTAGGAAAATATGAAGCTAAGGAACCTGCCACTTATCTGGATATTATCCCAATTTACAATGAATATACAGGCATAAATCTGTTAACTGGCCTTGAAAATCTTTCACAAACAGGATCTAACTCGATTGATTTGGTTTGTTACCCCAATCCTTTTAAGAATGATCTAACAATCAATTATACTTTAAAGGAAAAAGGATTTGTACAATTGGATATATACAACAATCTGGGTCAAAAAATAAAAACATTGGTTGCTGAGAATCAAGACAAAATGATTCTTCACACTATCAAATGGAATAGGACTTATGTAAACGATTTAAATGTTCCTTCTGGATTTTATTATATAGTAATCAGGCAGAACAATAATATGAGGACAAAAAAACTACAGCTATTAAAGTAAACGGTCAATAAAAAATAAACTTATGATTTGTAATAAAATTGTATACAGCTTTTGTTTCCTTGTTGTTTTAATTTCAGGGTGTAGTACAAAAAAGAATTTGGTTCAATTGAGTATTCCTGAACCAGCAATTGAAGTTAAAATGGCAGCTAGGGAAATCGATTTACAAAAGAATCTTTTAAACGTAAAACTTTCAATAAAATCTTTAAAAGATTCAGTAAAAATTGACTTCATAGATATTGAACATCCATCATTTCTGACCCAATTACCAGAGATCGAGTTAATTCCATTTGAACTGATAAAGGGTAATGCCCAAACAATAGTTAAAAATTATAGCATCACCAAATCAGAAAGTTTTAAATTGAAAGGTATAGTGCATGCTACATATAAGAAAACAAATAAAATTAGTGAAATAGGCTATTTGTATTTTTATTTTACTGACGGAGAATACCTTATTAGCGAAAACATAAACGATATTGTTGGCAAAAAGAAAAAAAACGGAGAGGAAATAAAAAAAGAAGACTTGAGAATTTTTAACAAAACTGAAATAGAAGAAATAAATATCATTAACCTAAAATAAACCGTTATGAATCCCAAATTTAAAAAAGCACTTAATAATCTGGCATTAATATGTAAGATTATTCTTTTCTGTTTATTAACTGCTGGAAATGGAGTTTTATTTGCTCAAGTTAAGGAATCGGACAAGAAACCAATCGACGTAAATTTAGAAATTCTCAATTTTGACAGAACTTTAAACACTTTTGATTTAGCTACACAAATAAAAGCAAATTTAGCCATAATCAATTTCAAAACTGATATACAAAGTGCATCTTTCGTTGAATTAATTGGTAATGAAGGTAATATAACAAATGAGTTTGCGGTCGGTCAAAGTAACCAATTGAAATTTAAATATAAAATAAATAAAAATTCCACCTTTAAGATTAAAGCTGTATTTACTGGTATTCAATTACCTGATTCAAATAAATTTACACAAATCGCCTATTTCTATTTCTTATTTAATGATAATGAATTTGAAACATTTAGCGATCCATCACAACATGTGATACTAAAGTCTACCACGACAAAAAATGATTTGAGAGAATTTAACCGGGCAGAAGTGGAAGATATTATAACATTTTCGAGTGATACAATTCTAAAATCAGCAAGTCAAACTGCTTACACATTTAATGTTTCAGGTAAAATTCAATACAATGACAGAAATGATATTGCACATCCTGTACGCTATGCGAAAGTTAAAGTTTATGATAAAAATTTGTTGTTGCCAGACGAATTATTAGCTACAACTGCAACCGATGCTTCTGGAAATTATTCTGTAAGTATTACAAGCTCTGAGTCTGATGGTCCAGATATTTATATTGAATGTTCAACTGAAGGCATAGATAATTTTCCATCCGGATCAACTGGTATAGTTGATGTTAAAGATGATATTCTTTCTTTTACTTACTATTCTGAAACAAAAGGATATGTTCTGGAAAATTCAAAAACTAATTCAACTATTTCATTTACAATTGCAAATACTGGTAGTAATGCTGGTGATTTTTATGTTTATGATAGCTTTGTTGAAGGTTGGATAAAGACAAAACTCTATTTTAATAAAAACATTGATAAAGTAAACGTTTTTTGGCCTAGAGGGGGTAATGATAGGGCCTTTTTTGATAGTGATTGGTGGAATTTGGGTATTGATGCTATTTCAATTGGTCAATCAATGCGCTATGATCGGGATGTTCATTTACATGAATATGCACATTTTATTGATGAGACATATCAACTAACAAACAAACTGGGTGGACCTCATGCTTGGGAGAATTTAACCGGATTAACTTCCGGTGTAACTAGAACACGAGAGGAAGCTCTTCGTACAGCAATGGGAGAAGGCTGGGCAACATTTTTTTCGATAGTAATTCAGTTTTCATCTACAAATAAAGACACCCAATATGATGCCTTTACTGAATTTACAACTCAACTTCATTTACCTTTAGAAAATGTTCCATCACCCACTTATCCAAATGTACAAGGCGCAGATCATGAGGGTGCTGTATCAGGAATTTTATGGGATATTTTTGATTCCGGCACAAATGAAACTTTTGATAATTTAAATGAAAACCTTTCTGAAATTTGGCGTGTTTTAGAATCCGGCGATAGAACCAATTCAATTATAGATTTTGCAACCAAATGGCAAACATTAAACAAAGGTAATTTAACCGCATTATCAAATATATACTCACACTTTGGAATTACTCTAAATATAGCC
>JBBRHJ010000281.1:0-4891 GCA_038222885.1 Bacteroidales bacterium
GCATATTAGAAAACCCTTCTTCTATATATTGAAACCCTACTAAGGGGCTACGCATATATAAAACCTAATATTAAAATTTCTTTGGGACAAAGTAATTATTAAAAACCCTTATTTATTATATGCGCAGCCCCTTAGTAGCAAGAGGATTCCCCAAGAAAGTCTTCCCTTATTATTTTTTTAGAAATTAGAGTCTTTATAGATTTTGAAAAATACAAACTGATTTTTCAATACTCAAATTATTCATAGTAGTAGTAATAATTTTAGTTTAAGATTTTTTTTATTAGCACCTCAAAAAAAGAAATAACCTTTTTGTCTGTTTTATGACCACAAATCAACGTTTTTTTAGCTTAACTAGTGGTCCTAATTTTTGGCGGAGTATTATAGATCGAAATAGCTTTTTTACAAAAATAAGTTTCCAGCTTCTGTATAGCAGGACTTTCGCCCTTATTTAATTCTTTCATAGTGATAATCGTACAAATCGCAGCAAGGTGAGATTAAATTCAAGGAATCATTCCCTTGAAAAGATACATATAATTCTGGAGTATGATAGGGGTTTTTACTATAAGAATCAGGGATTAATTTGATTTGTAATAAGTTTGCGGTGTTCTTATCAAATGTAGATAATTCAATTTTTCCGTATTCAAATAAACTGTTATTTCTGATAAGTCCATAAATACCAACACTTTTAATCTCCAAATAATCATAATCGGGTGCATAGCCACTTCCACTAAAACCACCTGATATGTTATTTAATTTCCATTTGCCATAAATCTTTAAATAGTTTGCCGAAATAATTTCTGCTGAATAGTATTTATCTGATTTAATGGAATCAAGCTGGGATTTTATATCGCCTTCATTCTCGCAACTCAACAATCCGAGAAATAATACAATGATAGTGGTTTTTAAGATATTGCTCATATTAGTTTGTTTTTAAGAGGTTTATTTTATGATGTTTGTTTCATTATTTTCGTTGCATCAAGTTGAAAAATTCAAAATTGGCAGAATTATTTTTAAAAATGTAAAAGTAATGTATCAAAGGTTTGTATCATAATTTTTTAAGATTACAACTTTATATATATTACAATCTTTGTCAACCGGCTTTAAAAAACCGAAAAAATGATTAACTTTGCAGTCATTATAAATAATGTAATTAATGGCAGCAAGCGTAGCCCCCGAATATATATTTGAAACAAGCTGGGAAGTGTGCAATATGGTGGGAGGGATTTATACAGTCCTCTCAACAAGAGCAGCAACACTTCGAGAAAAGCATCAAGATAAACTGATTTTTATCGGTCCTTACCTCAATGACAACCCCAATCCTTATTTTGAAGAAGAGAACGAACTACTATCCGATTGGGTAGCGTATACTTTGCGAACTTACCATTTGAAGATAAAAATTGGTCGTTGGAAAATACCTGGAAATCCTTTGGTGGTTTTGGTTGATTTTTCGCCATTGATGATTCAAAAGAACGATATTTATACAAAGGTTTGGTCTGAATTTGGTGTTAATTCTATGTCTGCTTATGGCGATTATGATGAATCGTCGATGTTTGGATATGCAACTGGAATGATCATTGAAAGCTATTATCGTTTCTTTAAACTAAAAAAGAATCAGCAAGTTATAGCCCATTTTAACGAGTGGATGACAACTTTTGGAGCTTTTTATATACGCCAAAACTTGCCCGAAGTTGCTACGGTATTTACAACTCATGCTACTTCTATCGGTCGTTCCATTGCTGGAAATCATAAACCTTTGTACGATTATCTGAACGAATACAATGGCGATCAGATGGCTACAGAACTGAATATGGTATCGAAGCATTCTACCGAAAAAATTGCAGCACAACTGGTGGACTGTTTTACAACGGTGAGTGAGATTACAGCCCGTGAATGTACCCAATTGCTCGATCGTGAGCCTGATGTGGTTACACCAAACGGATTTGAAGATGATTTTGTGCCCAAAGGCAAAGCATATACAGTTAAAAGAAAGGAAGCCAGAACATTACTTACCAAAGTGGCTGAAACCTTGATGGGTTATGAGTTGGAAAAAGATGCTCTTTTCATTGCAACCGCGGGTAGATACGAATATAAAAATAAAGGGATAGATACATTTCTTGAAGCTCTGAAACACTTGTACGAATACAATGATATGAGTCGTCAGATAGTGGCTTTTATTATGGTTCCGGCATGGGTCAAAGCTGCTCGAACTGATTTAATGCAAAGTTTGAATCAGACAGGAGATCAAGGAATAATTGGAGATAAAGTTTGTACGCACGAACTAATGGATTATTATAACGATAAGGTCATGAGTGCTTTACATTGGTTCCATATATTTAATAATGCCAACGAAAGGGTTAAAGTAATTTTTGTGCCTTCTTATTTGAATGGTGCTGATGGCATTTTTAATAAAACCTATTACGATTTATTAATTGGCATGGATTTAACTGTATTTCCATCCTATTACGAACCTTGGGGTTATACACCTTTAGAAAGTGTTGCTTTCAAAGTTCCTACCATTACTACCGATTTATCGGGCTTTGGACAATGGGTTTCATCTATGCCGCAAGGAATTGAGACTGGTGTTGGTGTTATTCATCGTTCGGATTATAATGCTTACGAAGTAGTTTTGAAAATTGGCGAGATGATTTACAATTTCTCAAAATTCAGCGATGCCGAAGTAAAAAATACTGCTCAAAATGCAGCCAAGATAGCCGAAAAAGCTCTATGGAAAAATTTTATTGTACATTACGATCGTGCTTATGAAATAGCATTGACCAATAAAAATATAAGAATGAAGAAATGATTTAAGTAATTTGAAAGAATTAATGTACTAAATATTTCTTCTCAACATAGCGTTAAGAATAAGACATTATATTTTTTCTCTTACTCACAAGACTTCCAAGATGAATAATTTGTTTCATATAACTTTCGAGATTTAATCGCTGGATAAATATTATAGTCCACTCTTAAATAGTAAATTGTAAATGACCAAATTGTAAATTCTTCAATATAAGAAACTAAAATACCTAATATTCCTCTTTATGGGATTTAGGGGCAGACCCTTACAATCAACGACTTCCAAAAAAATCCATCCTATTTCTACGCAATAATTATGTCTTGACTGCATGTTATTGTGCAATATTCTATTTACAAAATGCAATCGTTTGAAATTTTATAACAAATGTAAGTGCTTACATTTTTTTTAGTTTGAAATTTATAAGCTATTTTTGTAAAAAATGTAACAATTATACATTCAATTATCCATTCGAAAATAAATTAAAGACTTTATTAAATATAAATTTATGAAGATTAAAGTAAACAACGTAAATGAGCCAAGTTGGAAAGAAATCAGTGTAAAACCGAAATTACCGCAAAGCTTAAAAAAATTAGAAGAAATAGCTCAAAATCTTTGGTGGGTTTGGAATAGCGATGCAAAACACATGTTTCGTCATATTGACGCTCAAGCATGGGCTGATGCACATTCAAATCCTGTTCAACTACTCAATATATTAAGTTACGAAAAATTAACTGCCTTAGCCAACGATACTAAATTTGTAAAACAATTAAATAGTGTATATGCTAATTTTGAAGCATATATGAATGTTCCATTGAATACAGAGAAACCTTCGGTAGCTTATTTCAGTATGGAATACGGACTGACCGAAGTATTGAAAATCTATTCGGGCGGACTTGGAGTGTTGGCAGGCGATTATTTAAAAGAAGCCAGCGATTGTGCTATCAATTTGACTGCTGTAGGATTTTTGTATCGCTACGGTTACTTTACTCAAACTTTGACTGTAGATGGTCAGCAATTACCAGTTTACGAAGCACAAAATTTCAATAACTTACCTATACAGCAAGTTAAAGATGAGAATGATCAACCGCTTGTTATTGAAGTTCCATACCCAGGACGTAACGTTCATGCTTATGTTTGGAAAGTAGCTGTTGGACGTATATCACTGTACTTGCTTGATACCGATAATGATATGAATAGTGAATTCGATCGTCCTATTTCGTTCCAATTATATGGTGGCGACTGGGAAAACCGAATGAAACAGGAATATATGTTGGGAATAGGTGGTATGTTGACACTTAAGAAATTAGGTATCGAAAAACAAGTATATCATTGTAACGAAGGACATGCTGCTTTAATCAACGCACAACGCTTGGTTGATTTGGTAAGCGAAAAAGGATTGAATTTCGATCAAGCACTCGAAGTGGTGCGTTCAAGTTCACTTTACACAGTTCACACTCCAGTTCCTGCCGGCCACGATAGCTTCGACGAAGAATTATTTGGTAAATATATGAGCGAATATCCTGCGAAATTGAAAATTTCATGGGACGATTTCATCAATATCGGTCGTGAGCGACCAGGAGATCATTCAGAAAAGTTCAGCATGAGCGTTTTTGCTTGTAATACTTGTCAGGAAGTGAATGGCGTAAGTTGGTTACACGGCAAAGTGTCACAGGAAATGTTCAATCCTATTTGGAAGGGTTATTATCCTCAGGAATTGCATGTTAACTATGTAACTAATGGGGTACATTTACCAACTTGGACCGCTTCGGAATGGAAATTAGTTTACGAAAAATACTTTACAAAAGAATTCTATAAAGATCAATCAAATTTAAAGATTTGGCAAAAAGTATACGAAATTCCTGACAAAGAAATATGGGATACTCGCTTAATCATGAAAAATCGCTTGATTGATTTTATTAAAGCACAATTTACCGAAAATTGGCTCAAAAATCAAGGTGATCCTTCACGTATCGTTTCTGTGGTTGAATCTATCAACCCCAATGCTTTGATAATTGGTTTTGGTCGTAGATTTGCAACTTACAAACGTGCACACTTATTATTTACTGACTTAGAGCGTCTTGAACGTATTTTAAA
>JBBRHJ010000282.1:0-4878 GCA_038222885.1 Bacteroidales bacterium
GAGCGAAAAATTGCGGTTTGACCAATCGAATAAATCACCTTCAAAAAAACGGTCAAACATTGAAGGTACCTCATTTGAAAATCTTACAAGTGACATAATTTTTTCCTCCTAAAGTTTTAAATTAAACATGTTTTTTACGAACAGGAAATCATCAAATAAAATACCAAAGACATTAAATGTCATATTGTCTTTAAATATCTGATTAACAGTGACTATTTGACAATATACAAATATGACATTTAATTGTGTGTTCTGTTTAATATTTTTGTTTAGAGCTTATTAATCTTTAAGCCAAAAAGCAATACTAAAAGTATAAACCTGAAAAATTGTCATAATATCAAATTTAATTTTGTTACAAAAAAGAAAAAAGAATTCAAAATCAAAAATAATTCCTACATTTGCTGACTTTTTTCCAGATTTTATCAACATAGAGTTATTATAATGATTAAAAAGTTTCTACTTGTGGCACTGTGTGCCTTTTTTTATCAATTAATGTTTTCACCTATTTTGGCTGTAAAAGCCTATCCGTTTCCAATTACCGTAACCCAACCCGATGGAAGTCAGTTGACCATTCGTTTGCATGGTGATGAATTTCATCATTATCAAACAACTGATGATGGTTATTTATTAAAGGAAAATACAAAAGGATTTTTGACTTACGCCTTAGTTGATTCTACTGGTGCTGTTAGTGAAAGTAAAGTTATTGCCAGAAATCAAAATAAACGAACTTCAACTGAAATTCAGTTTTTAAAGACGATTAATACATCAGCTGCGTTAGTTAGCATTCAAAAGTCTCCCAAAAGGAGCAAAATGCTACAAAGTGCTTCAAGCAAACCTCGCAAAGCTTATCCACTTAATGGTTCGCCCAAAGCGTTGGTTATTCTGACCAATTTTAAAGACAAAGCTTTTTCTGTTCCTGCGCCTCAAGTTTCGTTTCAGAATTTGACAACACAAGACGGCTATAGCGCAAATGGAGGAACAGGTTCTGCCAAAGATTATTTTATGGCAAGCACGTATGGTAAATTTGCACCGAATTTTATTGTTGTTGGACCGGTTACTTTACCCCAAAATTTGTCCTATTACGGAACAGACTCTGGTGGAGCAGGTAATGATCAAAATGCAGTTCAGATGGTTATAGATGCCTGTACAGCTGCAAGTGCTGCAGGTGTAGATTTTTCTCAATATGACACGGATAACGATGGAGTTGTTGATAATGTATTTCTCTATTATGCTGGGTATAATCAGGCAGAATCACCTCAAACAAGTGCTTATACCAATCTTATTTGGCCTCACCGTTCGGGTATTTATCCAAAAACACTGTTTCCCGGAGTTGATGCTGATGGTTATTCTAATTCTAATTATACTGGAACGGTTGCATCTATCACTTTTAATGGAAAAAGAATTATGGATTATTCTTGTACTTCAGAATTGAAAGGTTACACAGGAACAAATATGTGTGGAGTCGGAACTTTTTGTCATGAGTTTGGACATGTACTTGGGTTGCCTGATTATTACGATACTTCGGGAAATAATAAAACTACATTGGACTGTTGGAGTATTATGGATTATGGTCCATATTTGAATGGTGGTTGTACTCCTCCAAGCTATTCGGCTTACGACAGATTCTTTCTGGGTTATCTTACTCCTCAACAGATGAGTGTTGGATCTGATTTAACATTACTCCCTCTTTTTCAAGGGAAAATACCTCCTGCAAATACAGATAATCAAGCTTATTTATTTTCGGCAACTACTCATAATTTGAATGGCGCTGCGCCAGATATTAAAGAATTCTTTTTGGTTGAATACCGTAAACATACTGGCTGGGATACTTATTTGGGTCAAAATATTGATGCAAATGGTAATCTGACTACTATTCCTTCTGATGGAATGTGTATCTGGCATATTGATTACAATCAAGCTGCCTGGGATAATAACGGACCAAATAATTACACCGGATCAACTCAAACATCTTCAAGTCACATGCGTGTTTATCTTCAACCATTGAGTGGATCAACAACAACACCCGGAACAGCTTTTACAACAGGATCGTTTACTCCAACAACATGGTCGGGAACAAATATATATCGTATGTTAACTGCGATTTCAAAAACAACAAATAGTGTAACTTTTAAGTTGACGCCTTCTTTTATTACTTCTGGAAGTTTAATCGGTTTTACATCAACGACTGGAACTCCTTCTGTTATCCAAAGCATTCAGGTAACTGGTGGTGCATTCTCAAATAATTTGGATATTGCACTGATTAACAAAACAAACTTTGACATCAAACTTTCTAGTTCGTCGACCTGGGTAAAAAGTTTGAGTCTGATTCCTGTTTCTGGGAATGTAAATGAAACCTTGCAAATCCGTTACAATCCAACTTCAGCAGGAATACAATCAGATAATATTTCTCTTGTAAGTACTGGTGCAACCTCATTAAATCTGAATTTGAACGGAACAGCAACAGCTCCTTATGATCCAAATGCTCCTGCCATACTAATTGGAAAAATTGATAACTCAATTCAATTCCCAATCATTAAATCAGGTAAAACTGTCACCAAAACCTTTAATATTAAAACTACTGACGTAATAAGTACATTAACTTTGGCTCTTACAGGTACAGATGCAGCAATGTATACAGTATCAACAAGTTCGTTGGCAAAGGAAGCCGTTAATGCAACTACCGGAACAACTATTACAGTTACGTATCAACCTGCTTCTATAGGAATTCATACTGCAACACTAACAATATCAGGCGGTGGTCTAAATCCGGCAAAGGTAATTTCGCTGCAAGGTGAGGGAAATTGATGGTTAAATTTAATCCCTAAAAAAGGAAATAACGAGTTGTTATTTCCCTTTTTTTGTTTGTCTCTATAATCTAAAACAATTTATATGTGAGAGTTAACGATAGTCCCTCAAACACATCATTACTTTTTGAATCAGGAGGTGGTGGTTTAAAACCATCTAAATAATCGGAAAAAGTAAATCTTAAATTAACTTCAGCACCAATGGAAAATTCGGTATTTAAATCATATCTGTAACCAATTCCATAGGGAATTACGGGAGTTACAATAGTTTCATTAGTTCGAATATTATAAGTGCTGGTTTGGTAAGGATGCCAACTTAGAATGGGCAAAAATCCCATTACACCTAATCCCGCAAAAGCATAAACACAATTTGGCGCATATCTGGAATATCTTCTTCCCCACATATAGGAATATTCTCCAACTGCTGAAAGTTGTAATGCATTGGTATAGAAGGAGTAATTCCTACTAGGATTGGTTCTATACTGATTTACATTTACACCTACATCACTTCCTGTGAAATGATCATAAGAGAATGAGGCTCTGTATCCAAAATTATTAGAAAATATTTGTCTGAAACCAATTGAAACATCCTCATTTAAGAGAATATTTTGATTTATTAATGGGCCAAAAAAACCTTTGGAATCAAATGGATCAGCAAAGGAATAATTCGGACCAAATGTAAAAATCAAAGACCCTGAAGATGCTACTCTACGACCAATCAACCCATTTCTGCGCTGAGCCTGTACACTCACCAAAATGAGCATAACAAGAAGGATTGATAATAGAATTTTTTTCATTCAGGTTTTATATAAATCTATAATTGAAGTATTTGCATGCAAAAGTAATAAAAAAAACAAAAATTTCAGCAAAAAGGATTGAAATTATCAAAGAAGTTCGGTATAATTCCGGAATTAATATCTGAAACTACTTCCGCCCAAAAATTCCCGTAACAATGAAGTCGGGGGAATTTCACGATCGTGAATGGGTACAAAGTAATTCAGAAACTTAATTAACCTATGTGCTTCGGTATATTCGTCACAATATTTAGGCACTTCTGCTAAAATCGGTTCAGCATGTCTTTTCAAAACCGCAAGTTCGAATAAAAGAGCTGAATTAAACATCACATCGGCATTTTCCTGATAAGGGAAAATCCATTTTTCTTCACCACGACGTACACTCGGCCAACGACCGATCGTATCACGGGCAGAATAATTACGGAATTTATAATCCCTGATAATTCTGCGCAAAAGTCGAGTATCTGTAGTTGGAATCCAGTTATGATTATCAATGGAAATGGTTGTAAGAGCTGAAACGTAAATTTTAAAAGTAATATTATGTGGAATATCAGGAATCAGTTCCGGATTTAATGCATGTATTCCTTCCATTACCAATACACTATCTTCAGTTAATTGTAATTTTTCACCTCTAAAATACCGTTTTCCATCTTCAAAATTAAAAGATGGAATTTCTATTTCTTCTCCTGCAAGCAAAGATTTCAAATTCTGATTAAACAAATTCAGATCCAAAGAATGCAAATGTTCAAAATCCCAATCGCCATTTTCATCCAGAGGCGTATCTTCCCGATTTACAAAATAATTATCCAGCGACAATACCACCGGTTTCAACCCGCTTACCATTAATTGTACAGAAAGACGTTTGCTGAATGTGGTTTTTCCGGAAGATGATGGGCCGGAAACAAGCACAAAACGAACTTTTTCGGATCGTTGGAAAATCATATCAGCAATCGAAGCTACTTTTTTCTCATGGAGTGCTTCAGAAACTTTTATCAAATTGAATGATTGGTTATTACGACAAGCGATATTGAATTCACCAACATTGTTCAGGTTCATAATCTTGTTCCAACCTACATATTCCTTAAAAATCTCGAACATTTTCGGCAAGAAAACCACATCTTCCAGCTCTTGAGGATTTTCACGATTTGGAATTCGAAGCAAAAGTCCATCGTAATATTCAACTAAATCGAATAAATAAATATAATCGGTTGAAGGCAACAAAACACCGTTATAATAATCAATATAATCATCAATTCTGAAGAATCGGAAATACGGATTGC
>JBBRHJ010000283.1:0-4850 GCA_038222885.1 Bacteroidales bacterium
AATATGAATCAAATTGAATTGGGAATTGAACCGGATGTTACCGATAGCTTAAAAGTGACAGATCAAGTACGCGGATACGATACAATTATTGAAAAAGCAATTTTATTAATGAAATAATTTGCTAATTTGCTAATATGCAAATGAATTAGCATATTAGCACATTATCTTATTGGCACATTAAATTTATGGAAAAACTCAAAATAACAGAAATGAACCGCCTTACGGTGGAAGAATTCAAAGAAGAAAAGAAAACGCCTTTGATTGTTGTGCTCGATAATGTGCGGAGTTTGCATAATGTCGGTTCGGTGTTTCGCACCGCCGATGCATTTTTGGTGGAAGCCGTTTACTTGTGCGGAATTACCAGCACACCGCCTCACGCTGAAATTCATAAAACGGCTTTGGGTGCAGAAAATACGGTTGAATGGAAATATTTCGAAGACACACAAGCCGCTGTTGAAGAACTAAAAACTGCGGGTTATGTTGTCTATGCCATTGAACAAGCCAAAGGAAGTACGATGCTGACGAATTTACAACTCGACAAAACAAAAAAATATGCCGTCATTCTCGGAAATGAAGTAAAAGGTGTGCAGCAAAGTGTGGTTGATGCCTGCGATGGTTGCATTGAAATTCCACAATTCGGCACTAAACATTCGCTCAATGTGAGTGTTACAAGTGGAATTATTATTTGGGAGATGTTTAAGAGGATTGCCCCCTAACCCCCTGAAGGGGGAATTATTCAGTCTGAAGTAACTGGTAAATGAATAAATAGTAAATAAACAAGATGGATTGGAAAGATAAACTTAACGGATTAAAATCCGAGGTACCGCAAGTAGAAGAAACACCCGAAGCAGTAAAGCCTGTCAAAACCGTTAAGCGCCAGAGCGAACCTTTGCGTGTGGAATTGGATAAACGAAACGGAAAGCCCGCCACGCTTGTTAGTGAATTTCAGGGAAAAGACAGCGAGCTGAAGGACTTGGCCAAACTGTTGAAAGTAAAATGTGGTGCCGGCGGCTCATCCCGCGATGGTGAAATACTGGTTCAGGGGGATTTTCGGGTAAAGATTGTAGCTATTTTACTCGAAATGGGATTTAAAGTGAAGAAAATTAATTTCAAATAGCTTGCTATTTGTTTTGGCAACGTTGCTATACTCGTCAACAAGCTTGATATTTTAAATAGCAACCCGGCTTATGTCTTTGGCGAGCTTGCTACTTGTTTTGGCATGATGTAATTCTTTGGCACAGAGTATAAAAATTGTTCTTTTATTATTAAATGTTTGTATATTTGCATTTTAAAACGAATAAAATGATTGACATTGAAAGACAAATAAATTATTGGCAAACAGGTGCGGTTGAAGATTTGGAATCAGCCAAATTACTGATTGAAAGTAACCGTCTGCTTCATGGCTTATTTTTTTGCCATTTGGTCATCGAGAAGTCAATCAAAGCTTTTGTTGTAAAAGAAACAAAAGAAATAGCACCTCGTTCACACAACTTGATGTATTTATCCGAAATTGCAAAACTCGAATTTGATGAAGATGATGAGATTCTCCTGGGTATATTAATGAAATATCAACTACAAGGCAGGTATCCTGATTATAATCCAAACCTACCCGGTGTTGAAATGACTAAAGACTATTTAAATCGTACCGAAAAGTTAATGTTATGGCTACAAATGAAGTAATTGACATACTGAAAAAATATGTTATTCTTTTGAATGCAGAAGGAATGTCGGTTTATAAAGCTTATTTGTTCGGAAGTTATTCTACCGGCACTGCAAATGATTCTAGCGATATAGACGTAATGATAGTCTCCGACAAATTTGACGAAAATGACGATATTGCATCCGGTAAAATGTGGAAGTTGACCCGTAAGATAAATACGAAGATAGAACCATTTCTAATTGGAAAAAATAAATTCAATGACGACAGTTCATCTCCGTTAGTGAGTCTGATTAAAACTTCGGGAATCGAAATAGCCTAATAAATGTAAAAATATTGTTTTCGGCTGAATTTCAATTTTGAAGTTCAGCCGAAACTCTTTTTACAACCCTTGTTATTTTAAAAGGATTAACTATCTTTGAAGTGAAAATTAATCCTATGCTCAACATTTATCGCGCTTCAGCCGGTTCCGGCAAAACATACCGCCTGACGCAAGACTATATCCACTTGCTGTTCGACCCCAAAAGAGAACGGGCGCATCGTCGTATTTTGGCAGTAACGTTTACCAACAAAGCTACCGATGAAATGAAAACGCGCATCCTGAAAGAGTTGCATTCATTGTCGAAAGGTAGTGAATCGGATTATCGTGCAGGTTTAATGGAAAAATTCCGCATGTCCGACGAAGCGGTGAATGTGCGGGCAAAGCATATTCTCACAACTATTTTACACGATTATTCGTCGTTTTCTATCAGTACTATCGACCGCTTTTTCCAGCAAGTTATTCGTTCATTTGCCCGCGATATTGGCGTGCATGGTGGATATAATCTGGAACTGGACAATTCGTCAACATTGGAACAATCTGTTGATAATTTGTTTCTCGACTTATCGAAAGATGAGAATAAACAACTGCTGTTATGGCTTACCGCTTATGCCGAAGAGAAAATTGAACAATCGGAAAATTGGAACATGCGCAGTAATATTATGGAATTGGGGCAGGAAATTTTCAAGGAAAGCTATCAGCACAAAGCCGAAGATACCAATCGAAAATTGCATGAGCGTGAGTTTCTGACCAATTACCGCAAAAACTTGCGCGAAATCAAAACGACATTTGAAGCCAAAGTAAAAAAAACAGCTACCGAAGGCTTGAATATCATGGCTCGCAATGGTTTAACTCACGAAGATTTTGCATATAAAACGACAAATACGTTAGAAAAACTGCTGAAAGGAAAGCTTGAAATCAGTAACCGCTTTATCAGTTTTGCCGACGATGTGACGAATTGTTACACCAAATCGAAACCGCAAGATATTAAATCGGCAATTGAATCGGCATACAATTCCGGTCTGCAAAAAAGTTTTCGTCAAATAGTGGATTTATTGAGCATTGACATTGTGGAATATAATTCTGCAGTAATGGTGTTGAAACATATCAATACGCTTGGCATTTTATCGGATTTGGCGGTGCAAATTAAAAAGCTGACCGACGATCAAAATACAATGTTGATTTCCGATTCGAATATGCTGCTCAACAAAATTATCGACAACAGCGATACACCTTTTGTGTATGAAAAAACAGGCATTCATATAGATAATTACATGATTGATGAGTTTCAGGATACATCGGTGCTGCAATGGAAAAACTTTAAGCCATTAATGGAAAATAGTTTATCGGCGGGAAAACTGAATTTGGTGGTGGGCGATGTGAAGCAAAGTATTTACCGCTGGCGCAATTCCGACTGGAAACTACTCGATGAAAACATTCTGACCGATTTTCGTCCTGAACAAATTCACGAAGAAAATCTAGACACCAACTGGCGAAGCGACAAGAATATAATCGATTTCAATAATTCATTTTTTTACCGTGCTGCACAATTATTGCAAAGCAAACTGAACGAAAACCTACAACCGGTTTTGCCTGTTTATCCGTATTTGGAAACTCTGACACATAAAATTGAACATGCTTATTCCAATATTCATCAACAAGTTTCACCTAAAGCCGGAGTGGGTCGTGTGCAATTTAATTTCATTGCGCAAGATGAAAATGAAGACGGTTGGAAAGCCGAAAGTTTAGAGCGACTGCCGGCGATGCTCGAAGATTTGCAAAGTCGCGGTTATCGCCCTAATGACATTGCCATTTTGGTGCGTACCAACAAAGAAGAGGTGGATGTGATTCATAAATTGCTAAACTTCAAAACCACGCCGGAAGCTAAACCCAAATTTTGCTACGACATAATGGGCAACGAAGGATTGCTCATTGGCGCATCTGCTTCGGTACGTTTTGTGTTGGGCATTTTGCAGCTTTTTGTAAATCCGTCCGACAGCATTCAACAAACCATTGTCAACTACGAATATGCTCGTGGACGCCAAAGTAAATCGGAAAATGAAGCATTAAATGCTTGTTTTGCAAATGAAAAAACAGTGGAAAATTTATTTTCACCCTTGTTTACGACTGAAGAAAATGATTCGCTTAAAAAACTACAAAATAGTTCGTTGTTCGACATGGTGGAACAAATTATTTCGTTGTTTGGAGTAGGAGAATGGCATAATGAAGCAGTATTTGTACAGGCATTTCAGGATGTTGTATTTCGATACACAACAGGCAAAACAGCCGATCTGAATAGCTTTCTTGCCTGGTGGAAAAAGAATGGTGGCAAGCAATGTATTTCCACGCCTGACAATCAAAGTGCGATTCGCATTATGACAGTTCACAAGTCGAAAGGTTTGGATTTTCGGGTAGTAATTATGCCTTTCTGCGACTGGAAACTGGACAGCACCATGCGTAATATTCTTTGGTGCGAACCCCAGAAAGCACCGTTCAACGAATTGCCGTTATTGCCGATTGAATATAGTTCCAAGCTGGGTCAATCCATTTTTGCCGAAAGTTATTTTGATGAACAAATGCATTTGTACATCGACAGTCTAAATGTGGCTTACGTAGCCTTTACGCGTGCCAAACATGAATTGATCTGCCTGTCGCCAGCACCGAAAAAGGAAGTGGAAGGGTTGGATAAAATAAATTCCCTTTCGGCATTGCTCACTGCTTGTTTTAGTATTGAAACTCCGGGATTGGATACTGAAATTATTTCATTAAAAAAATCCTATAATGAAACTTCAAAGGTCTTTGCTTTGGGTGAGCCTACAAAAGCAGTTTATAAACAAACAGTCAATTTGGATGTCAACGAAAAGATTAACAACT
>JBBRHJ010000284.1:0-4834 GCA_038222885.1 Bacteroidales bacterium
AATAACTTTCTTAACGCTTCGCTAAAAGTTATTTCCCGTAATCAACAATGGTTCATCATCATTATCATATTTTTTTGATTTTTTAAAAAATATAAAACAAAAATAAGTAGAAAAACGGTCAACGCATTTCAGGCATTAACAGTAGCTTTCTTTTGTCTAACATCTTTGTTCTTTGTTCTGGCTTGACCAGCTTAGGTTTAAGCATTTGAAATTATGAGTACTTTTTTACTACTTTTTACTCATTATTTAGCAGAACATATCTGTTCAAAATCGCAGCAATAGGATTTGGTAAACAATCACATATTTGCGTAGAATTATATAAACAATAAAATCATAAATTTTTATGAAAAAACTTTTACTTTCACCACACCTAATGTCAGTAATATTAAGTACTTTAGTCTTAATAGCTACTTCTAAAGTAATGGCTCAAACCTATCCTTTTACATTACCCGAAACAGTAACAGCAAGTTTCGATGTAACAACGTCAATAAAAGAAGTGGCTAATAACAAGCTTCTTGGAGCAAATATTGGTGGTTTTACATCGACTGACGAAAAAGCACTCATGCGTAAATTCGATCCTGTTACGGTAAGATTTCCTTCGGGCGTTTGGATAAATTGGTACGATTGGACAGTAGACGGAAATCGTATTTATGATGATTATGTGTCAAAAACATATTTAGGAGTGCCAGATAGTACCTATATTAAAATGATTAATGGAAGTCAAAATTCGAGAACTGGATTTCCTGGATTAACTGCTCTCAATACTGAAAGAAAGCTTGCGACTGGTAAAGGTTATGATATGCTGTGGGGCTACAATATGAATTACGATGATAATGCAAAATCGGCAGCCCGCTTGCGAGATAGCGAAGCAAAAGGTTTTGAAGTGAATTATATTGAAATGGGAAATGAGATATTCTATGGTAACCAACGCAGTAACCGCACAAGTACACCTCAAAAATATGTGGCAGTAGCTAAATCATTGGCTGACACTTTACGTAAAATTAAGCCCGGCATTAAGTTATCGGTACCACTCGCTTGGCGAACACCACAGAGTTATATTGATTATAACAAAGCATTAACAGCCGATACCACTTATTTTGATGCTGTTACTGTACATAAATATGTTGGAAGTGACCCTGATGAACCTGCAACATTTACCTATAAAGATGTACTTGCAGGTAGACTAATGTTGGAAAAAGATGTTAATTATGCAAGAAAATTAGCAAATACAAAACCTGTATGGCTTACCGAATGGGGCGTAGCGGCTGGCAGTGAATGTCAAGCAGCAGCGGCATTAGGTATGGCCGATTGTTATTTGTTTCTTTATGAAAATCAAAAAATATACGGACGTGCCGATTGGTATTGTATCAATGGTTTGTTAAATTCATTTATAACTTTTGTGGGCTCTTCACGAACCATTAAACTACCCTTAGAAAAAACAGGATATGGCTCTGTACACCAAATACTTCGCTCGGTTTTCGAAAATGCCACCTTGCTAAAAGGAGCAATGACAACCACCAAACTTTCCACTTCTAATGGATCGACTGATGCAATTAGTGCTCGGACAGTGATTAAAAATGGTGATACATTGGTGGTTGCTGTCAACTTAACCAATAAGCCAGTTAGCTTTGAATTAAAATTCGATGGAGTAGTTTATACAAAATTATTCAAACATGAAGCATTGGCTTTCGACAATCTTAGTCAAGATAAGATCATGGGAATTGATGTGAATCCATTGCAATTAATAAAATCGGGTAGAGGAGTAATTATGCTTCCTCCATTATCAGTAAATAAAATTAGCTTGGACGAATCGCTTGAATCTTATGTAAATTTTGAATCTCCTGCCAACGCTTCAAAAATTGATGTAGGTTCTAATCTTCTTGTTAAGGCAAATGCTGGAGCTGAAATAACCAATGTGTCATTATTTATCAATAATCAACTGGTACGAAATATAACGACTGCTCCTTTTGTCTGGGGATCGGATCCGCTGATTGATCCATTATTAGCAAATCTACAAATTGGCAAATATGATTTGAAACTTATTGGTATCAATGGATCACTAAAAACTACTGAATCGATAATTTCGATTGAGGTAATGGACACTACCGTTGGAGCACAATCTCCTTTTGCAGGAGTAATTCAAATTCCTGGGGCATTTGAAGCTGAAAATTATGATATTGGTGGCGAAGGCATAAGTTACCACGATACAAGTGAAGGCAATACTTATAATAATTATCGTACTGATGGTGTTGATATAGGGTCAATTGCCACGACTGGTGGATTTTGCATAGGTGGCACCGAAGGCGGTGAGTGGATTGAATATAGCGTTAATGTGGCTGAAACTGGATATTATGATATAGATTTCCTTTATTCTTCAGGCTCACCTACTTTAGCAACCATTGGAGCATCGTTCGAAGATATAGGACAAAGCCTGTTTAATGGTTTTACATTGGCTAAAACGACTAATTGGTCAACTTATGTTACTCTAACTAAACCAGCAGTATTGATGCCAGCTGGAAATCACGTGCTAAGAATCACGGTAGAACAACGTGCGTTAAATTTCGACCGAATTGAATTCCGTAGAAGCCCTAATGCTGTAAATAATTTGAATGAGAATAACAGAATAGTTGTCTATCCAAACCCAAGCAATTCAGGGATTTTTAAACTAAAAGAGCCTACAAAATGGGAGGTTTATAACAGTTTAGGACAGAAAATGCTTTCGGAAAATGGGTCAATTATCAATCTTACATCATTTTCGAAAGGGAGCTATATTCTTAAAATTGACAATAGAACTAGCAAACTATTGTACTATTGATTATAACATATTTAATTATTTTTTAATACTAATACTCTTATTTTCCTGACTCACAATTATAAATTATTAAAAAAAAAATCCATGAAAAAAACAATTATTTTCCTACTTATACTATCTCTAAGTAGTTCTCTGTTAAATGCAAAAAAAAGGATTGATAATAAGGACTTTGTGTCATTATTTAACGGCAAAAATTGGGACGGCTGGTATAAAAAAATACGTAATGGCAGTGTAGCTCTTGCTGATAGTGTTTACCAGATAGAGAAAGGTGCAATACATGTTTTTAAAGAAGTGCCAAAAGGTTCTGAAGTTGAAAACAAAAAAAACCCGACACATGGCCTATTCTATACCGATAAAGTGTATAGTAAATACATTCTTAAATTTGAATATAAGTGGGGAAAGAATAAGGCCAATAATTATAGCCAGTTTCAGTACGATGCAGGTGTTTATTACCATGTTTCAAAAGATAATATTTGGCCAACTGGTATAGAGTATCAAGTCCGTTACAATGATATTAAAGATAAAAACCACACAGGTGATGTTTGGGGTCAAAAAGGTTATAATTGGACAGCCAATGAAAATAATGAATTTGCCTTTGAGGCAGATGGTGGAAAACCACAACCAATAAGAGGAGCAGAACACCTTGCAAAATCGACCAAAAATTTTAATGGATTAAACGATAAGTGGAATCAATGCGAAATTATTATAATGGGAGATAAATATGCTATCCACAAATTAAATGGAGACATTGTAAACGTGATCACTAATTTGCCATTCGCAGAAGGTAAAATAGGTTTCCAATCAGAAACTGGAGAAATTTATTACCGAAATATTATGATTAAAGAGTTGGAAAAAGAAATTCCAATGGATAAATTTATTAAGTAATAAAAGTATGAAGACCAAAGTAATTTCGTGTCTAATTGTATCCTTATTTTTAATATCTACTTTTGTTCAAGCACAAAATGAGAATTTTAATGGCTATAAATGGCAGACATTAACTTGTGTTGGGGAACCAATTGCAAGGCACGAAGCAGCTTTTATTGAATCAAACGGCAAATTCTATTTGATGGGTGGTCGGCGCATTCAGTCAGTAAGTATATTCAATCCCAAAACCAATACCTGGACTGAAGGAGCAAAGCCATCCATTGAATTGCATCATTTTCAAGGTGTTTCCTACAAAGGTGATATTTATGTTATGGGCGTTCAGTCGGGTGTTTATCCCCGCGAAAAATCATTGCCGAATGGCTATATTTACAAACCAAAAACGGATGAGTGGGTAAAAGGACCAGACATGCCTGTGGACAGAGTGCGTGGTTCAACGGGTACAGTGGTTTACAAAAATAAAATCTACCTTGCTTGCGGAATTATCGACGGACATTGGGATGGACATGTAAAATGGTTCGATAGTTATGACCTTAAAACTGGAAAATGGGACAGCTTGCCAGATGCACCCCGATCCCGTGATCATTTCAGTGCAGTAGTTTGTAAAGATAAACTTTATCTCATTGGCGGAAGAGTTACTTCGGGTTCTATCAATAAGGTATTTGATTTAACGGTGAAAGAGGTGGATGTGTTTGATTTCAACACTCAAAAATGGAGTACTTTGGATGCTCCCATACTTACCCAACGGGCTGGATGTACAACTATTTGTGTGGATGGAAAAATAATTTTTGCGGGTGGCGAAAGTAAAGCTCAAAAAAACGCTCACAGTCAAGTAGAATGTCTTGATCCCAAAACAGGGGAATGGTCTACTTTGCCTTCGTTAATTCAAGGTAGGCATGGTACTCAACTTATTTGGCACAAAAAGAAAATGTATATTGCTTCGGGTTGTGGTGCTATGGGTGGAAAACCTGAACTAAAAACGATAGAGTGTTTTAGCAAGTAATATTTTCTGTTTTATCTTTTTAAAAATATAATAGATTATGAATCGCAAATTACGAATGGGGATGATAGGCGGTGGCAACAATGCATTTATTGGAGCTATTCACCGACTGGCAGCTTTAATGGATGGACAAATAGAAC
>JBBRHJ010000285.1:0-4820 GCA_038222885.1 Bacteroidales bacterium
ATGCTTTTGGGTTATAATACACATCCAATCTACCTTCCCAATTATCAACTACCGTATAGACTTCATCGATTTTCGATTGATAGTTTTCTGGAAAAACTACTTTATTAACAACAGCATCTTGTGCGAAACAAAAAACGGATATAATTAGAGCAATAAATGATGTGATAGACTTTCGTTTCATAGTGGTTTTTAATCAATTATTTCTGCCTCATTCCAAAGTTCTTTTAACTTATTCAAATCCTTTGTCATTGCATCGTAAACTACCTGCTGACTAACAGTTATTTCGCGATTACCTTTTTCAGCACCACCCAAATCGTATTCGCAATGCAAGGAAATAGGAACCTTGATATTGTATTTTTTCAACATTCCGAAAAATTTTTTGAAATCAACCATCCCCTCGCCTATCGGCACATTTATTAATTCCCATTTACCGTTTACAATTCCCCATTTATAGTCTTTTACAACAATGGTTTTTATCTGTGAATGAATCAATTCCAATCCATTTACCCACGAATTAGCACCTTCCACCATGGCATGACGAATATCGTATTGCGAGCCAAAATACTCTTTATCAGCTAATTCAAGTATTTTATAAACCTCCCAAAGTGAACCACCCACTAAAACGCCCGCATGGTTTTGATAACAAGCAATGATACCTAATTTTTTATTCAACAAACTCAACTCCTTTATTTGTAAAGCATACATATCAAGCGATTGCGGCAATGTTTTTCCAACTGGATATTTGTACCAGGTAGGTCGATAATATTTGATACCACATGCAGATGCTGCATTTAACACATCTATATCTAACTGATTATTAACGCTCTCAATAGTGGTCGACATCATCGTAACTTTCGAACCAGCTTTTTTTATTTCCGCAACAGCTTTTGGTAAGTCAGTTTTTACTGTTGCTGGTTCTACATGTCCTCCTTTTCGTACAGTAAGATCAATTCCAGCAAAACCCATGGCAGCCACTTTTTCTCCCAATGCCTTATAATCAAGAAATTGCAGATGTTTAGAGAAAATGCTTATTTCGAGTTGATTAGCAGGTTGAGTTTTTTTGTTAGCTGCCAATAGATTTCCAGTAGCACCAAAACAAACAAAAATCACAGCAAATAAAACTGCTTTTAGAAAAAGATTTTGTCTTGATATTGAGTTCATAATATACTTATTTAAAGTTCGCAAAACACAGTTGGCATTCCGTCTGATTTTACTGAAGCAATATTTTTCCCATTGTTCAATTTTACACGAATAATGGCTCGTCCATTTTGCAATTCCACTACGCGTGAACCAGAAGCAGTTCCAAGGTTATCAATCAATTTTCCATCGCCAATAAGACCAAAATGCACTCTATTTCGAGCATCTAAGCATAAAATCTGGGCATCATCAAGCAGTCTTACTTCAATAGTCGCAGTATCGTTTTGCTGAGCTATTTTTTTTAAAGTCAACAAAGCTGGTTTAGCCCATTTTTCTGTCTGATAATATTGAGTTATCTCGTCAGTTACTGTAACTTTCCCCTTTTTGGCAATTACTTTTATTGTGTTTTCTCCTTGATTATAAACCACATTCCAACGCAAACCAGCTGCAGGGAAATCTTGTGAATTACGTTTTTTAACGCCTAAACTTTTTCCATTGACGAACAGTTCGGCTTCGGAACAATTAGAATAAACCTTGACCATCTTTTCTTCGTTCAATTCACCCCAACGAGTTGGCCAACTGTGACCATAAATATGTGCCATCGGCTTTTCAGTCCAATAAGATTGAAAAACAAAATACGCCTCTTTTTTAGTTCCATCACGCTCTACAACTCCTTTCTGATTCATATAAGGCACTGGATTTTCAGGTCGAACTGGAGTTGAGAAATCTTTAAAAATCCATGCTGCCGAACCAGTCAAATTAGGCATAGTTTCTTGTTCCTTCAAGTGCCAATCGAATAAATTACAAATATAAGATTCGCTCCAATCACCATCTTTTGAGACACGAGCCGCACCACCATACAAAGATGCATCGCCCATACGCTCGTCGGCACCTACTCCAGTTTTGATATTTTGCAAACCTTTGTCAGGTACTTCAGAATGTCGACCAGCATGACTGTCGCCACCCCATTCGGCATGGAAAAAATGCTTAACTCGTGCTATTTCCGTTTCAGTTGTGGCCTTATATTCAGTATAAACGCCTCGATACCAACCTGCCCAAATGGAAGGTGAATATACATCGGGAATATCTTTACAAAAATCGCAACGACGGATAGAGGTCTTTCGAGTAGGATCAAGTTGGTGGGCTAAATCATTGAGTTCCGACATAAAATCTTGGATCTTTTTCTCATCAAATTCGCTAAAATCGTTGGGCCAATCGTTCTCATTTCCTAATCCCCAGAGTATAATAGACGGATGATCACGATGCTGATTTATCATATTGCTCATCATTTGCCGAGCTTGCGATTTATATTTATCACCACCCAAACCACCACGACACCAAGGAATTTCTTCCCAAACCAAGAGACCAATACTATCACACAAATTCAAAAAAACTGAGGATTGTTGATAATGTCCCAAGCGAATAAAATTCACACCCATATCTTTCATCAATTGAATCTCAGACCTCATCATGGCATCGGTAAGAGCTGCTCCTACTCCTGCATAATCCTCGTGTCGGTGCGTACCACGAAGCAATAATCTTTCGCCATTTAGCTTGAAAGGGCCTTTTTCCACAAATTCAAAATTACGAAAACCCACTTTTTTAGTGAGTTGCTGTTCACCATCTTGCGAACTTATTTTCAGTTGACAATTATATAAATTTGGTTCCATAGGCGACCAAAGAGCTATCTTTTTTGCCTCAAATTCAACTACAGATTTAGTCCCTTTAAATACATTTATTTCTTGTGAATTACTGAAAATAATTTTCCCTTGTGGATTCTTTATTTCAATATCAATATTAAGCTTTTCCGTTTTTGAAAAATTTGATAGTTCTAAAGCAATTTGAAATTTTCCAACTTTCTTTTTCAAATCTAATTCTGTAGCCACATTCCAATTTTTGACAGACAATGCTGGTCGATATTGTAAATGTAATGGACGATAAATACCACCATACAAATTAAAGTCAGACAAATCGGAAGGAATCATTTCCAAATCGCGTGAATTATCGTTACGAATGGACAGCGGAATTTGTCCTTTAAAAGCATCAGCAGTTTTTTTATCTTTTAAAAATGCAGCTACAGCATTGGTAATATCTACAGTCCATTCATCATAACCACCTATATGTGAGCCTACTTTTGTAGTGTAAATATAAACATCTGTTTTCTGACCAGCCCCATCGAAATGTAGCAAAGTGAGTCCGTTGGCGTAAGGATTCTTAATATTGAGCTGTGTTTTATACCAGGTTGGTCCTTGATAATAATTCAGATCTGGGTCAACTGCATCTGTAGCATTCACACAATGAGGCAATTGCACGTTTTCCCACAGTGGGACAGTTTCAGGTTGTCCTGCTTTTGCTGGTCGCACGGCTTCCCAAATTCCGCCCAAATCGCTTTTCAAAAATTGCCAATTAGTGGTTAAACGAATATCAGTAACCGGGTTTGCAAAAATTATCGTTGCTGAAATCAACAGAAAAAAAGTCAAGCTAAATGAATCTAAATGTTTCATGAATTAATATTATAAGGAGATTATTTTCTGAGTGAGTATCCTATTTCCAAATGAAAAACGAGCAAAGTAGATTCCAGCTTTTACAGCATTAGTAACGATATTAAGCTCATGTTTTCCAGCCGATTGCAATTCTGAGGGTTGATAAGTATATATTAATTGACCATCCAAGTTAATTAATTCAAATTTAATATTTTGAGCTTCGTTAATTGAATACTCTAAAAGTGCTTGATTTTTACTAACAAATTTGAAATAAAATGATTCATTATTGTCCGAAAGTTGAGATATACTTGTTATTGGTTCTTCGTAAATTGAAAATGAATCAAAACGTAAAGACTCATCGCGTAAATCAGTTGGGGTATTTAAACTGCGATAGATTCCCCATTTAGGTCGTGTAAAAGTGTTGTCAGCCCTGTAGGTAAGCATCTTATTATTAGAGTAACTTAAAACAGTTGTACCATCGCTCACTTTTTTTATTACTATGGAATAGGTTCCATTTACATTATCATATTTGATTCGTTCAGTAGCTTCTACCCAAGTATTCTCGAACAAAGATAAATTAACCTGTGTCAGTTTTTGTGAACTTTCTGAAGAGCTTTTGTAATAATTCAACTCCATTTTATTAGGATTACTTTTACGCGCCGTTAATACAAAAAGTGGATCAGATTCGTCGCCACCTACCGCTTTTATTTGATGAATATGTGTAAAACTTGACGAAACCTTAAAACCAGAAGGTACTTTAAACCGCCATTTATAGATGACAGTTTCCCCTGATACAGCTTTCAAATAATCGGGCGAAGCATCATAGGTCTTAATTTCAACCCTTTGTCGATCGAAATTAATACAACGATCATTATCAGGAGTAACATGGATATAAAATTCAAAAACATATTTCTGCAAATCATCGTCCCAAACCTCAGCTATATGCCTACCAAATTCAGGATGAGCACATTCCGCACTCTCTACCACATCGCCACCATTGGGAGCTAATACACTGTTTATTAGCTCATAGGTATTACCAGGCCCATTGGCTTCGAGAAGAGTTTGAGCAAATGTTTGATTTGACAAAACGAACACAGCAATTATTAAGAATTTATACTTCATTTTCGATTAGATAAATAGGAAACGTGTGGACAAGGAAACGAAGAAACGAGGAAGAAAAATGTGCAACAATGATAATTT
>JBBRHJ010000286.1:0-4786 GCA_038222885.1 Bacteroidales bacterium
CACCTGGTTATGAATACGGTTACCGAGTTTAAACCTGATTTCTTTCCTGTGTTCCTTGATCAGATCTAATAATTCCTGTTTATCCGTTTTCCCATAGAGGCTCAGGTATACTTTTGCAAGAAAAAGATCGGGCGAAACATGCACCTTGGTAACGGTAATCATATTGCCCGGAAAAGTATCGCGGCCCATGGCCTGGAATATTTCTCCCAGGTCTTTCTGGAGCAGTCGTGCTATTTTATTCTGGCGTGTTGTTTCCATGCGGCAAAGGTACTGATTTATTGTAAATGAGTTTCACAGGTTGAAGTACTTAACCTGACAGCGATCCGATCTTAAATGTATATTTTTGGAGAATTGATTATAGTTTGGTAGTAATATCCCGGCAATATTCTTTCATGGTTTCCAGTCCCCATTTATCTTCAACTGAAATAATGTTTTCACTGTCGGCAAAAGGCGCACGGGTTGATTTAACCGTAAGCCGGATATAATGATGTATAAAAACTCCAAGTGCCATGTGTACTGGTTTTATATCACCTTTTTCGATATTCCTTTTTTTCGATCGGATATAAAGATCAAAATCAGCACCTTGTATGCGTTCATCCCAGAGCCCGACTTTTTCAATTGCGCTACGCCTCATCATCACTGTGTTACCGATAAATCCTTCTCTGGTTGAAAGTCCGAATTTTTCGAAACGTTTATTGGCAAAATGTTCCCAGTTACCATACATCAGCTTATGCATCAAACGTAGATTGAAATTACTGAATCCAAACAAGGCCAACGGATTTTTAACTCTGAGCCATTTACGTTTTATAGCCTTTGTCAAAACATCATTTTCCAGCATTTCGATGCCTACAGGGGTTATGATATCGAGTCCTCCGGCATCAGCGGCAGCAAGCATACGTTTATCCCAATCAGGAGAAACGATGATGTCGTTATTGATAAAAACCAAGGTGTCGTATTTTGCTATGGCAATGCCCTGGTTTTGGCATACAGGATATGAATAGTTAAGTTTATTCTCAATCACCACTGCACCAACAGATACAAAAAATTCCCTACTGCCATCCATGCTGTTATTATCAATAATGATAAGTTCAAATGGGTGAAAGGTGTATTTTACGAGATATTGCCAGAATATTTTATTCATTGCCAATCCGTTATGCACAGCTGAAATAATACTAATCATAATATAGATTATCTTTTTGATGCAAAGAAACTAAAATAAGTAATGAGTTTATTATTTTATTATTTATGATGCTTTCTACAATACACTTTGAAACATAAAATATTAGGTAGAGATCTATATTTAAAAATTATTTTTATCATATAATTAATGTTTTGTATAAACTTTATTGAAAAAATTTAAGTCCTTGAATTTTTATTATTTTAATTATTAGATTTTACCATAGAGTACCCGAATTATACCAACCATTCGTGGTAACATCTCCATTTACAAGTTGATAAATAGTTCCATTCATTGACACTTCCCAACCAGCACCACTACCATTGACAGATTGATAACACAATAGTTCATTCCTATCTCCTGAACAAGTATAGTTCTTAATTAAAGAATATGGCATTGTGATATGGGTTACCCCTTGATTATATATGGCAGTTCCTGAAACACTTATATTTATTGTTCTTTGCTCACCTGCCGGTTTCCAATATTTGCTTCCTTTGTATTCGAGTTTGATTCTCAAATGTAATTCAGCTGTCGTATATCCAAGCATATCAGTAAAAGAAGTGGTGTACAGTTCATGGATATATTTTCTATCACCATTTACTTGTTGCCTAACACCACCACATGGTTGGTAATATTGTTGTACAAATTGTTTTTGATTTCGCGCATCAAATGAATTAAGACCCATAGAAATTGTTTTTAGTAGATTGCTGTTTATCTTACTAACTTTAATTGTACCAATGAGTTTACATTTTTCTAATTTTTCTTTGAGAGACTTGAGAATAGGCTCATCATTTTTAGAAAAAGCATATAAACTACCCTGATTAAACCAAACAATAGAGTTATTGATCTCAATTTCAGAATTGTGATTAAAAATTGCCAACAATGCATAAGGATAAGCATTTGTTGCAGAATCATCAGTGTTTAGTAAGGTGCTGTGGTTCTTTGTTGTAGCCCAAGACAATAAATCATCTTTGGAAGTTAATTTGGAGAGATCTAAATAGGATTTGTTGAAATCCTGCATGCTTTTAAAGCTGAGGCGGTCATTTTGCTCAATAGAGTTTTGGATGCCTTCTTTTTGGCAAGAGGCAAGTACAATGCTAATCATCAAAATTACAAAAAAGTTTTTCATAAATTTAGTTTTTAAATTGGTTAATTTTAGATTAGTATAAAAATTCAAGGACTTTCTGAAAGATCTCAGATTTAAGAGAATGTATTTAATTATTAAATGAAAAGAAATAGAGTTTTGCCAAGTTTTAATATATATCCATATTTTGTAAAAAGGAAATATGTTATTTTGGCTAAATCAAGCGAATTGTTAATAAATCGATACTTTGTTAATAACATCATATGGTTTTAAAGGGTATAAAGATAGTTTCCCCAACACAAAATGGATTTGTCATTTAGACAATACAATTAATTGCTGTTTGCACCGCTTTCCAATATGCCTACAATTTAACCTAAGTTGTAATTTATTGTTAATTTCGCAAAGTAATATTTTACTACCTAAATTGACCTCAAATGAATATCTATTTCCGCTTGCTTGCTTTTGCAAAACCCTTCAGGAACTATATTCCTGAGTACATTTTGTATGTTATTCCTTCTATTACTTTTGGAGCACTCAATTTTACACTTCTCATGCCTTTGCTTGATGTGCTGTTCAACGAAAATGCAAAAGCTACTGTTACCCAGCTTCCGGAATTTTCGTTAACAATGAGTTATGTGAAGGTTTTCTTTCAATATTATTATTTTATTATTGCCGGAGCACATGGAAAGTTTGCTGCCCTCGAGGTTATTTGTGGCATTATCACTGCAAGTGTTTTTCTTACAAATTTTTTCCGTTATATGTCGCAGAGGGTTCTTACCCGAATGCGTACATGGGTAGTTTACAGGCTCCGAAAAACGCTTTTTGAAAAATTAAGTACCCTGCATATCGGGTTTTTTCATCATCAGCAAAAAGGGAATATATTATCCGTAATGTCAGCGGATGTTTCCGAGATTGAAAACTCGATTGTGAGTTCAGTCCAGGTATTGTTGCGCGATCCCTTTACTTTAATTGTTTATATAATCTTGCTTTTTAGCATGTCGCTTGAGCTTACGCTGATAACACTTGTATTTTTCCCGCTGTCAGCTGCTCTGATTGCCGGCATTGCCAAAAAACTCAGGAGCAGTGCTGTTGCAAGCCAGAGCCTTTTAGGCCGCATACTGAATGTAACTGACGAAACCATTTCAGGAGCAAGGATCATAAAAGCATTTACAGCCCAGTTTTTTGTACAATCTAAGTTTAATATTCATAATGAGTCGTATAGAAAAGTTCAGAAATCAATGGTTAACCGCCGCGAAATGGCAGGGCCTTTGTCCGAATTTTTAGGTGTACTTGTAATTATTGCAGTTATGGTTTATGGGGGCCGTTTGGTTTTGAATCAACAATCAAGCCTTTCTGCCAGTGCCTTTGTAACGTATATTATACTGTACACCCAGCTTATTAATCCTATTAAAAACATTTCTACCGCATATACCAGCATTCAACGCGGACTTGCTGCAGGCGATCGGGTACTGGAAATTATTGATACTGAAAACCAGATTGCCGACAAGCCAGATGCAAAGAAACTGCAAGATTTTGACAGCAAGATTGAATTCCGCAATACCTCATTTGCTTACAATACGGAGGAGGTATTGAAAAATATTTCATTCAATATTCCGAAAGGGAAAATGGTTGCCATCGTTGGCCAGAGTGGAGCCGGAAAATCGACCACTGCCGATCTGCTTTGCCGGTTTTATGATCCGCAGGGTGGAGGTGTTTTTATTGATGGGTCCGATATCAGAGATTATACACTCGAAAGCCTGCGCACACAAATGGGAATTGTAACCCAGGAAGCTATACTTTTCAATGATACCGTTTTTAATAACATTGCTTTTGGTATCGAAAATGCTGCCACAGAAGATGTGATATTTGCAGCTAAGGTTGCTAATGCCCATGAATTTATCAGCCAGATGGAAGATGGTTACCAAACCAATATCGGTGACCGTGGTTCACGACTGTCAGGCGGACAGCGTCAACGCATCAGTATTGCCCGGGCTGTACTAAAAAACCCACCAATCCTTATTCTCGACGAAGCAACTTCATCACTCGACACCGAAAGTGAAAAACTTGTTCAGGATGCCATCCAAAACCTGATGATGAACCGTACTTCGTTAGTTATTGCTCACAGGCTTTCGACCATACAACATGCTGATGAAATTATTGTACTTAATGCCGGTGAAATTGTACAGCGAGGAAGCCATCACGATTTAATTGCTGTTGAAGGTATTTATAAGAAACTGTGTGAAATGCAGTCGTTTACGTAAAAAAGGGTTTAGGGTTTGGGATTCAGGCTTTGGGGAAAAGATCTAAAGCATTTCCTTTTTATAGATATCGATTTAAAGTTTTAAAACTGAGTTTAACCATTTAATTTCAATTATGTACAATTCACTTGTTGATAAGATAAAATCACTTTCTGCTCAATTTGCACCTGAAATAATTCAGATTCGCAGGCATTTACACGCCAATCCGGAGCTTTCTGAAAAGGAATTTAATACCGCTGATTTTATTTGTGCCACCCTCGACAGTTA
>JBBRHJ010000287.1:0-4760 GCA_038222885.1 Bacteroidales bacterium
AATAATGCCAGAACGTAAAGATCTGCGAGTATGACAAGATTTACATTCAAAATGATAGGAAGCCCGTGGCCAAATATGCTCTTTACATCCGCAATGAGGACATAAAATGCCGGATTTAATCCGAAGTTCTTTGAATTTTTCGATACAATTTTTTGTTTCGATATAGATTTTAATTTGGTCTATAACGTTTTAGTTTGGAGGTCGAATATTAATAGACAAATCATTCTATTGAATTTAAAAAAATGGAATAAGGTTGGGATTATGAGAGTCAATACTTCTAATAAGGTTGAATAAAAAATATGGTTTTAATACTATGCAAACACCAGATATTCTAGTAATTAAATCTTTCTCTCAAAAATCTTACGTTTGTTTTTATTTACCTAGTAGTAATAATTTCTCCCCCCTGACCTTAACCTTATTATCTCTAGTAGATTGGAGAACGATGTATCATTTAACTAAAATGTACACCTGATTTACACTTGGTGGTGGCAAATTGTATGAAGAGAACCTAACAATAACCAATCAAAATTTATTTATTGGTGCATAAGCCGATAGTCATTTAGTTTTTTTTACAAAAACACTCAAACCCACACAATTTATGGTAGAACCATTTATTCAGATAAAACCTATGATTATTGAACAAAAGGAGGAAAAAGAGGGTTTTACTTGCTTTCGTAATATTTTTGCATTAAATACCATGCTTTTTTGCGCATTCCTTTATCAGACACTAATCCTTTTCTGTTCCAATTATCTTGGTTTTTCATTTGATTGCGAGTAGCCGAGCGGAAATCGAAAAGAATCCAAGGCACCGTTCCACAAAGATTAGGAATATTATTGAACATAATCAAATTGTCTTTGTAAAGCTTTTCCTGATATTCTTCGCTCCATGAAGATGGAACATCTGTTGATCCATGTTGACCATAAAGAGCTTCTGCACCAAATTCAGAAAAAATAAGTGGTTTGTCGAGCGCTACTTTCCATATAATTTCAGATGGATCTACCGGAAACTTCATGTACCAACCCATGTATTTGTTCACGCCAAGTAAATCTAAAAATGGAAGTAAGTTATCATCAATTGTAAACGTATTTGTTTTCACATCGAACTTCATATTATCAAATGCACCACCAATAAGTCGAGCATCATCTTTTTGGCGAGCCAATTTAGCTAGTTCAATAAGCATAGTGTCACATGCTGGAGTAGGCACAGTTTCATTGGCAATACTCCAAATAATTACTGCAGCACGATTTTTATCGCGATTTATTATTTCAGTCAACATTGTTTTGGCTTTTTCCATCACTACCTTGTTGGTGAAATTAATACCCTGCCACACTGGTATTTCTTCCCAAATCATTAATCCTAACTTCTCAGCCATACGCACAATATGTTCGTTTTGAGGATAATGCGCTGTTCTGATAAAGTTACAACCCAATGCTTTGGCCTCACTCAAAATCATTGCAGCATCGGCATCAGAATAAGCACGACCCAATCGTTGCGCTATTTCTTCGTGAAAACTTACGCCCTTCAAGAATATAGAATTTCCATTCAACACCACTTTTGTACCTTGTACTTCGATAGTTCTAAAACCAATTTCTTCATTCACTGTATCTTTTGAAGATTTGAAAGAAACAGCATACAATTTAGGCAAAGTTGGAGACCAAAGAACTGGTTTGGCATTTATTTCAAAAGCAACGTATCCCTTATCATCTGTGGTGAGTGCTTTTTTAATTTTCAACTCAGAAATTGATAATTCAATTTGTTGAACTGATGTAGCTCCAGCAAGTTGAACATAGCCTGCAAGTAAGTTTTTAGAGTCTTTTTTCAATTGAACTTTATAATCCTGAATGTAAGTAGAAGGGGTTTGCACCAACATTACGTCGCGGGTAATGCCGCCGTAGTTCCACCAATCAAAACGCATGGCCGGAATATTGTCCTTATTTCTTTCATTGTTTGTCAGCACTACCAATTCGTTTTCACCTTCTTTTAATACCTTAGTTATATCACATTGAAAAGGCAAAAAACCACCTTCATGCTCTCCAACTTTTTGTCCATTTAGCCAAACCTTGCAAATATAATTGGCACCAGCAAAATACAAAAAGTAATTTGAGTCTTCGTTTTTATGAACTGTAACTTTCCTTTCGTACCAAACATCACCTTCGTAGAATTTAAGTTCTGGCATTTGTGAATTATAATCGCCCGGAACATTCAATCGTAAAACATCCGAAAAAAGATATTCAATATTAGGACCATCTTTTGTTTGTTGGACATTATTAAAATAACGGAAAATCTCACCAACACTTTGAGGATCAATTAGTGCATTCCATTTTCCGTTTAGTAATTCAACATTGGATCTGTTTAAGGGATTAATCATGATGGATTGTGCTTGTACAAAATTTCCAAAATTGATTATTGCTAAAAAGCAGATTAAAATTAATTGTTTCATATTCATTTATTTAAAAGTTATCAACTGAATGGCTTTGCTTACTTGGAAAATTTAAACCAGTCCACATTAAAAGATTCATTTTCGGTTGCTTCAAATCTTAGATACAATGCATGTACGCCTTTAATTTCGCGAATTGGGCAAGTCAGCTCAGTCCAAGTTTTACCATCCCCACCGCCAGGTATATTAAGAGTGCCGGAATGTCCTGTCCAAGCATTATCTATTTGAAAGGAAATCTTTCCAGGTTTTGCTCCTGGCGCAACCCTAACTGTTACACTATTAGCGCCATCAGCAAAATCAATATATTTATAAGCAGCCCAATCAGTGCTTTCAATCTGCCCTAATTGATCATTATTAGTTGGGTTTATTGGGTTGGCAGCATCCAAACTGAATGACTCAATGCGTACTCGTCCAAAAAGCAAACAAGCACGTTCAGCTTCAATTTGGGTGAAAGCGTCAAGCGGTTTACCGGCACCTTGCGAAGTCATTTCTACTTCATTAATACTACCATCTTTATTGAAAAAGATTGGTTCGATACATGCTTTTCGAGAGTTTTTACAACCATTTGTAGTGCGATGATAAAACACGTACCATTGACCTTTAAACTCAACAATAGAACCATGGTTGTTCCAACTTTGAGGGTCACAGCCGTCATTATCTACAATTACACCACCGTATTTGAATGGTCCAAAAGGCGATTTAGCAGTGGAATAACCAATACAAGTAGGCATACCCTTGCGACCCATGTGAGCATAAACGAAATAGTAAATACCATTGCGCTTTACCATATATCCACCTTCATGAAAAAAATGTTCTTTTTCAGTGACTAGATTTTCCTTTATAGTTGTAGTATCAATTTCCATCATATTGGGGTTCAATTTTGCAATTTTTGCATTAAATTGTCCCCACATATAATAAGCTTGTCCATCATCATCCATAAAAACAGCCGGATCAATTTGATTCTTATGTTTCAAATAAATCTCTTTCGGATTTGCAAATGGGCCTGTTGGTGAATTACTAGTTGCAACGCCTTCAATATCGCCATTTTGACAATAATACAGGTAATACTTTCCGTTTTTGTACATGCAATCCGGAGCATATAATAGATTGTCGTTGGTTTTAATTTGATCGTAAAGTCCTTTTGAGACAAAAGCATTTGTAGTATAATCCCAATGAATTAGATCGGAAGTAGATAACACCCAATAGTCATACGAACAATAATAGTTGAAACTTTCGTCGCGCGAGCCGTATACATACAACTTTCCGTCTTTCCAAACACGTGCGGCTGGGTCGGCAATATTGAGCCCCGGAGGACATATTGGATTTTGAGCCATTAAGCCAGAAAGAACCCATGCGAAGGAATAAATGGATATAATTATTTTTTTCATGCTGAAATAAGTAATTATTGTAACTTAATATAACCGAAAGTTATACTGCAAAGTTAGCTCACAGAATAAAGAAGTAGTATCTGTTTCTGTTCAGTAATTGTCAAGAACTATTCAAAAGTTAGTCTTATTGTACCTAAAAAAGTATTGGAGTGTTTATTTGGGTGATCCGAATAATTGTATTTCACTAATTCCAACATTTTGAGCACCGAAAGAAGAATTCATGCGTAATCTGACATAGGTAGCATCCGTATTTGCAAAGGAAATAGTTTGCCAATCGGTAGTATTCAATAGTGAAACCGTAGTCGCTGTTGTATAGTTTGTACCATCTATTGACGTCTGCACCATTACTTCTTCTGGACCATTACCAACCGACGATTTGACATTTAGTTTATTGCAAGTAAATGTTCCCATTAGCATAACAACTAAATCTTGTGGTGTCGAAGCTGTTGGCAATAATAATGATTTATAGGACGTACTATCAATTTCATCGATAATTGAAAAAGGTAAATTTTCTGGCCAATAATCGTCGGCAGTTACTTGTTTACCTTTTGAGATGTTTCTGTAACTTCCCGGGAAACAAGACTTTTTATTGGCAATTATTCCATTCGAAGCACTAAAAAATTGACAGGCTCCGGGGGCAATCTTTACCAGTTTATTTCTGTAAACGCCCATATTCCAAATTGAAACACGCACTGAGATATTAGAATGATTATCATTCATCACATAACAAGTATAAGGGTTTTCACCTTGTACCGTTCTGAAATTATTCGACGCACTTTTTACAAAGCAATACAATTCAGACCTCCAATACCATTAATTGACAATCAGTGATTTACGAATAACTTGTCGTAAAGTAAAAAAGTTGTATTTTTGCATTTATGGGACAACTATTATTACCACTATTTCCACACGATGTCAGGATGATAACTCTTAC
>JBBRHJ010000288.1:0-4713 GCA_038222885.1 Bacteroidales bacterium
GCTTATCTTTTATTTTTTTTAATTATTCAAAATACCCTTTTATAATACCTCTTGGAGAGTTTTTAATAAATAGAAGTATTTCATCTCTTTCTTTTGTTGCAGGCAATTCAGCCATCACACGTTCTACTGCATGGCTTGTATTCATTCCCGAAAGATATACAAAACGATAAACATCCTGAATGTCACGGATTTGTTCGTTGGTATAACCTCTACGGCGCAAACCGATAGAATTAACACCTGCATAAGACAATGGATCGCGACCAGCAGTTACGAATGGTGGTACATCTTTTGAAACGCGTGCCCCCCCTTGTATCATAACATGCGAACCAATATGAGAAAATTGATGAACAAGTACAGCTCCACTCAGAATAGCAAAATCATCAATAATTACTTCACCAGCCAATTGAGTTGCATTGGACATTATCACATTATTACCGATTACACAGTCGTGTGCCACATGACAATAAGCCATCAACAGACAATTATTACCGATTACTGTTTTTCCTTTGGTAGCCGTACCACGATTTACAGTTACACATTCGCGTATTGTAGTATTGTCACCGATTATAACCAATGTATCTTCCCCTTTAAATTTTAAATCTTGGGGAATTGCACCAATTACTGCACCTGGAAAAATAGTACAGTTTTTTCCAATCCTAACGCCTTCCAAAATGGTAACATTAGGTCCGATGCGTGTACCTTCGCCAATTTCAACATTTTTGTCAATAGTTACGAAAGGTTCGATAACTACGGAAGCTGCAATCTTTGCATCGGGATGGATATATGCTAATGGTTGTTTCATATTCTATTTTTATGCTCGCTTATTATATTTTTTCTAGTTTGGTTTTAGCCCCCGAGAAGGGGGACTTGAAGACATTTCTACATTATCTTCTGTTTTTACAAGTTTATTATCCTTTTTTGCCTTAGCCTTTGCCTCTGCCTTAGCCTCTGCCTTATTCTCCAACTACTTATTCTTCACTATTTGAGCCATAAATTCAGCCTCAGCAACAATTTTCTCACCCACAAATGCAATTCCTTTCATTATAGCGCATCCTCTTCTCATAGGTTCAGGCATTTCTAATCTGAAAATCAAGGTATCGCCTGGAACAACTTTTTGTCTGAACTTAACACTATCAATTTTCAAGAAATAAGTTGAATAACTTTCAGCATCTTCAAGTCCGTGAAGCACCAATAAACCTCCAGTTTGAGCCATCGCTTCTACCAATAAAACACCTGGCATTACAGGCTCATCGGGAAAATGACCCATAAAAAAGGTCTCATTTCCAGTTACGTTTTTCAAACCTACTATTACATTATCAGAAATACTTATTACTTTATCGACCAATAAAAAAGGCCAGCGATGAGGTAATAATTTCCGAATACCATTCACATCCAAAACTGGTGGGATGGATTCATCGTAAAAAGGTGCCGAAACATCCTTCTTTTTTATGTCTTTACGAATTATTTTCGCAATTTCTGTATTAATTTTATGTCCTGGATAACGAGCAATGACTTTGCCAATCAAGGGTTTACCTATCAAAGCTAAGTCGCCAATTACATCCAGCAATTTATGTCGAGCTGGTTCATTCTCAAAATTCAGAGCACCACTCAAATAACCCGGTTTAGTTGCATCGATAGGTTCCTGATGTAATTTATCAGTCAAGACATCCATGGCTGCTTGTGGCATAATTTCATCATAAATCACCACAGCATTCTTTAAATCACCACCTTTTATGAGATTCATATTCAAAAGCGGTTCAATTTCACGTACAAAAACAAAAGTTCTCGCGGAAGAAATTTCATCGGCAAAGTCAGCTAAATTGTCAAGTGAAGCAAACTGATTGCCTAAAACTGGGGATTTAAAACCAATATGCACATCAATACTAAAAGTATCATCGGGCAAAATAGTGATTTTAGCACCCGACTCAGGAATGCTATATTCAATTTTCTTGCGAACAATATAATAGTCCTTTTCAACATTGAGTTCTACCGTTCCAACTTCTTTCAATTTCGCTACAAAAAACTTGGCACTTCCGTCAAGAATCGGGAACTCAGGGGCATTCACTTCCAGCAAACAATTGTCTACTTCAAAAGCAGCCAATGAAGCCATGGCATGTTCAATTGTACTTATTTGTATATCACCTTTTTGTATCACAGTACCACGTACAGTATGCGTTACGTTCTCTGCCAATGCATCTATAATTGGTTCATTTTCCAAATCAACCCTCTTGATTTTAATCCCAAAATTTTCGGGTGCAGGTTGAAACGTTAATGTGATATCCAATCCAGTGTGAAGTCCTTTTCCATAAAGACTAAACGATTGGTTTATGGTTTTTTGTTTTGCCATCTTAAAATAATTAAATAAAAATACAAAGCCCTATGCTCAGCAAAGTGGTTTTGAATTATTTCTTATCTTTGATTTCGTTAATACTACGTTGCAATTGGTAAACAATGCGCTGCAATTCAGGTAAATTTTTATAAACAATAGCTGATCGATGAAAATCTTTCAAAGGAATAGCTGGATAACCCATTAGTATTTGACCTGAATGTTTAACAGAATTTGCAAGTCCAGATTGTGCTCCAAGTATCGTGCCATCTGCAATATTCAGGTGACCTGCTACACCAACTTGTCCTGCCAACATACAATTGTTGCCAATTTTAGCAGACCCAGATATACCTGTTTGTGATGCAATTACAGTGTTTTCGCCTATTTCTACATTGTGTGCAATTTGAACTAAATTATCAATTTTTGCACCTTTTCTTATTCTTGTACTTCCTAATGTAGCTCTGTCAATGGTAGTATTCGCTCCAATTTCAACATTATCTTCAATAATTACATTACCCATCTGAGCAATTTTCTGATAGATTCCGTTTTCAGTTTGTGCAAATCCAAATCCATCGGCACCAATAACAACTCCACTGTGAACTATGCAATTATTGCCTATCTCACAAAGTTGATAAATTTTAACTCCAGCATGTAAAGTCACATTATCACCAATTATGGTTCCATCTTCTATACTACAATGGCTGAAAATTCGCACATTATTTCCTATTTTCACAGCATCGGCAATGTTTACAAATGGAGCTATATAAGCATTATCACCAATATGAGCCGAATCTGAAATATATGATTTATCCGAAATTCCTGTTTTTTGAGGTTTAGATTTTTCTACTACCGACAATAGAACTGCCAAAGATTGGTAGGCATTTTCGACTCTAATAAGAGTTGCTTTTACGGGACGTTCAGCAACAAAGTCTTTATTAACAAGTATGATGCTTGCATTACTGTCGTAAATATAATGATTGTATTTAGGATTCGACAAGAAACTGAGTGTTCCTTCACTGCCCTCTTCAATCTTCGAAAAATTACTAACTTTAACCGAAGAATCTCCCTCGACTTCTCCCTGAATATAGTCTGCTATTTGTTGAGCTGTAAACTCCATAGATAAAAATTTGGCTGCAAAAGTACTAAACAATTTTCAATTCTATTGCATTTGATGAAGTTAAGGAAGTTATTTTTGTTAAATATCAAACATTAATCTGCTTAATTTATTGGATTGAGCTTAAAACAAAAGATGAAGTGTTAAATCAAATATTGTAGTAACAAAAGAAGTGCTTGGCAACTTTTTTTGTTAAAACCTCTAAGTTCAACATATCTGACACATCGGTAATATCTTTTACAGTTCCATCTTTCAATAAGATATTGATACTATCGTCCACCGAGCTGTAAGTATCGGTACTCACTGTTTCGTCGCCGACAAAAAACAAAGCATCGCTTTCACTTATATTAAAATGAAGTTGGATTTTCTGTGTATACTCTATTATTTCATCAGCAGTAAGTGATTCATTACCAACTAAAACTTTAAAAAGTCTTCTATTCGTAAAATCCTTACAAAGAGTCGACAATACAATGTCAGGATGACTCATCCAAACTTTAATAGCACACACTAAATCGGAATCGTCCAGCAAAGCAAAGTTTTCCAAAGCATCTTCCGAATTAAAAAAAGTTTCTCTATCTATATTATTGTAAAGAAAATATCGCAATGCTGGTGAGGCAAAAAGAGTTTCGTCTGCTTTCGCAATCATTTTGGCTCGTTTCAGGATATTCACCAACATTCTTTCAGCAGCCACAGAGGTTTTATGCAAATAGACTTGCCAATACATTAAACGGCGAGCTACCAAAAACTTCTCAATGGAATAAATTCCTTTATGTTCGACCACCAATCTATCATCGTGAATATTCAACATCTTAATAATACGAGCAGCACCGATAATGCCTTCGCTTACACCTGAAAAGAAACTATCACGACTTAAATAATCGAGCCTATCCATATCCAATTGACTAGATACCAACTGATGCAAAAACATTTTTGGATAATCATTCTCAAATATCTTCAATGCAAGATTCAGTTTCCCTGAAAATTCCACATTGAGACTTTTCATCATCAAAAATGAAATTTCCTCATGACTGATGCCGGTAACTAAACTATGCTCCAATGAATGTGAAAATGGTCCATGACCAATATCGTGCAAAAGGATACAAGCCCTTACAGCATCGGCTTCAGCAGGTGTAATCTCATGCCCTTGCTCACGAAGTTGGGTAATAGCTTCGCCCATTAGATGCATTGCACCCAAAGAATGTTGCATGCGGGTGTGTTGTGCACCAGGATAAACATAGGACGAAATCCCTAATTGCTTGATTCTGTGCATCCT
>JBBRHJ010000289.1:0-4707 GCA_038222885.1 Bacteroidales bacterium
CTTATCTCGGTCTTTACTTTTAAAGCCACCACACTCGGTAAATTCTTTTTCGGTTAATTTGTGTTCAATCAACCAAAGGCATAACTCATCGTTATGGTTATAATATGCAATTGCAATATCAGAATCGGTGCCAGATAGCGAAGAATGGTCTTTTAGTACCCCACGTTCTTCATTTGAATTTCCATCCCAAAATTCAATACGAAATCCCTTGTACAATTCATCAGTTGCCAAACTTTTAAAGTCTGGTTTCAACAAGCTGAAAATATAGTTTGCTTGTGGATGTAAAAGTAAGGGTAAATACAAATTAACATTGGCAGCCTGCGAACTTGCCATGTGATTGAAATGCTGATGAAATTTGAAGTAATACTTTTTTCTAAGGTCTTTTAAATCCTTTAAAATAGTTGGGTAAAGCAAAGGAAAATTCTTTTGAACCGACTTTGGAAGTATGGCATCATATTCTATTTGTTTTCCTTTATAGTTATAGTAACCAACATCTTTTGAAATGTTTTTCCATTTCCAATTAATCAAATGGACATACATTTCTTCCTGAAATTGTGTTAATGAACCGGGTAGTTTATATGTTTTACCATTTATGTTTTTTTCTTTCATGCCGAATAATATTTTAAAACAAGTTCTTTATTATCTTCTGTTTTGTCTTGTCAATAATGCTTTTTCCTGTCCTTTCACAATGGTTTACTTTTCAGTTTTATGTCTGTCGTTTCTGTTTCCTACACTTGGCGGTAACAGTCATTTGCAAGTTGTCGTTGCGGATTTCGAAGAGCTTCAGTGTCCGGCAGGACATGACGGTCAAGAAAGGAGCAGAGACAACGCAGACCACTGCACCCGCAATGCAATTTGCAATTTGTTATGGGCTGGTTTTTATTGTTTTATTATTTTTCCTGTCCATTTATTATTGTCGGTATAAATAGAAATAAGATACAGTCCGGGTTTTAAACTACTTAAATCAATACTTTGCGGGTTTTGCATTTCAATCCTAACTATTTTTCCATATAGGTCAGTAACCTCAATTTTTTTTGCATGAGTACTTTTTACATTCAAGATGTCTGAAAAAGGGTTCGGATAAATTGAAATGGTACCTGTACCACCCTGTGCATCGAAAGTTACGGTATAGTTTTGTTTTACAAACACTACTGTAGGCACTACTCCATCTCGTATATAATTTTTAAAATTCAAACTCCAACCATTGGGTCTGCTTGTTGATTCCGTACATATCATATCTTCTGTAACAACAAATTTTCTGGGATTATCTGTATTCCCATCAGACCAATGAGAAAACATATAATTACTTTTGGGTATGGCAGATAAAATAACAGTATCTCCCACAAAAAAATACCCACCACCACTAACACTCCCTAAAGTAGTATCACAAAGAACAGGTAGGAATAATGAGTCCTTTTCAAAATTGACTAACACTGTGTCGTTAAGATAGAAAATACCTCCACCATACTCCCCCATCCAGTAGAAAGGATATGTCCAAATTACAGTATCGGCACGAGTGTAGTTTTTAAATTTATATCCCGGCAATGGAGTACACCGAACATCAAAACCTAAACTTGTTACAAAATCAAAAGTTAATTTTTTTACAGTTACACTTGTCCACCCGTAATCAAATCCACAAGTTGGCGGATTTTTAGAACCGTTATATGTAGAATTTATTGTATCTAATTCATAACCAGAAACTCCATTATAAGCAATTGTACCTTTTCCTTCATTAACTTTAATAAAAAACTTGTTTACTCTAATTGTATCATAAACAATGCTTACGATGTAATTATCATAGATATTTTTAAATATTATTCCTGTTTCTGCATAATTACGATAAGCAGTGGGGCTACCCTGAACTGTTATAGAAAAACTACCATTATAAGTAGAATTTTCTTTACCATCCCATTCAACAAGAGAATCGACACGAGCATTAAAAAGTACCTTTATACCTAAGATATCGTTATTGATTTGAGGCACTTCAATATCCGAACCACATGGTCCATATAGAACACCTGAATTTATAACTGTTGAATCGTTTATCAAAGAAACGTATCTAACCCAATAAACACTATCTACTTGTTTAAACATTGCCACTATTGCTTGATTTCCTATATAGCCAATTCTTCCAGGTAGTCCGCCAACGGCGGTTGCTTCTTGGTAATGTTTATCAATAGTAATATACCCATTCTTTTTGGCTATTGAATCAGACCAACCATTTACCAAAACATCAACTAAAGTATAAGCAGAATCGGCAGTAAAATAGAATGTCATTGAGTCGGTATTTGCTACGCTGTTAAAACCCATATTTGAAATATGCCCTCCATTGCTTGATGTAGCAACAATCGTATATTTTTCGTCATTCACAAGCATCGTATCAGGAACTATTCCTGTTATTGCAGCCATAAGCAACGGAAAGGAAAAATCTTCAGCAAGAATATGAAAATAACCGTCTGCACTTCCTCCCCAACCAAAATTTACATGAAGAAAATTATTCTCATCTATGCCATCGCATAAAAATGCATGTCCTCCAGGTTCTCCCATTGCATTTATCAATGTGGGATGAGAATGAATTATATCTGCCCTGACTAAATTGAGAATTGCCTCGTTATACATTTTTGTATTTAACGCTTTTCCTCTAAAATTCTCATTAATCCAACTTCCCGAAGATAGAATTTCATTTTTTAATGAATATGGCTTTTTATACTTAAAAAAATAGTTTAATGCAAATTCGTGTATGGAAGACGTAGCAAAAATATTAGCATAACTGATATCCGAACTATATCCAGATTCATTTGGACCATAATTCATCGCTACGCTAACCCCAACATGATACATTAATTCCGAAACAGCATTAATTTGGTCTTGTGTGCTTTCTTCATTATATTCCAGTTGCATATTATCCCAGTCATATTGAGTGTTTTCAAAATTGGCAGAAACACCTCCATATTCCGGGTGCGACCAGTAACTTGGTTCAGTTCTATAATCCCAATTAGGAAAAGGATAGTTGAACGTTTGTGAAAAATCAATATTCATACTGTCTCTACCATTTTTAGGATACTCATAGTACTTCATAATTTGCGCTATTGCAGTTGCTTCGCAACCAGTTGGGCAACGATAACCATTATATTCTCCTGCGGCAGAATCTGCAGGGCAAAGAGCATTGTAATACTTATTCTGGTCCCACTTGGTTTTAATCAATGGCTCAACGACAACAGCAGGAGATTTCTGTGGCTGATTAAGCAATCTATTCCATGATTCTTTAACTTCATCAGCAGTAATAATATTCATAGAGTCGAGGGCATAACGTATTGATTTGCGATAACCATCAAACCATTCAATAATATTATCCGGTATGCTATCTGTTTTAATATTTTCTTTAAAAGAATAGCCCAGAATCGGCGCAAACCGGTCGTCGCCACTGACTACAACAAAGCCGCCGCCGGTATTGTTAAACACATAAAACTCCGGCATGGCATTGTCGGCGGCTTTACTTGCGAGTACGTTACTTGTCAACTTAGTTGGTACATCAACCAAAGTTAACGATACTGTTTGTCGAGGGCTTTTCAAACCTTGTGATTTCCCCTGCAACGATTGCGAGGGTTGCGCCTGTAAAAAGGCGATGCCTGTTTGGGTTGCTTTTTTCAAATCGACAGGAGTTGCGTAGATTGCTGCATTGACGAGCAATAATGCGATGATGGATGTTGATTTTTTTGACATATTTTATTTTGATATTTCAAACATTTTTATTTTTTGCCTCCACTTTACGGCTATCGGCTACTCCATTGAGTATGACGGTGTCGCTGTTCGCTAAAACTTGCCCATAACTAATATATTGGTCTGATAAAATCATCCTTTTGCAGCCAATATGGTACGATAGGACTGATAACTTTCATATGTAATTATCAACAAATATAGAAGATTATAATTAACAAATAACATCAAATTGCATTTAAATTTGGTGCATTTATGCTTAAAAACATACAGGTTAAAATTATTCGAAGTATACCTATCAAAAAAACGTCCCATTGTTTGACTATTAGAAAACAGGGGAGGATAGGCACTTTTTGGGCATAAAAAACCCCAAACAATTGTTTGGGGGAGTATTATTTAATTAAGGTAGTTATCGATGGATTTATATGTTCCCGTTTCAGTATCGACCTTTTGCCGTTTCTTCGCTTCACGGATTAAATATCCACTTTTAGGACGCTTCTTGGTGTCTTTGCTTCCTTTGGGTCGACCAGCGACTTTCCCTTGAATTTTAGCACGTCTTAATCCTTCAATGGTGCGTTCACGAATTAACTCACGTTCGAATTCTGCGAACGCACTGAGGATAGCAAAATGCAGTTTACCAGAAGCAGTGCCAAAATCAAGATTGTCAGTGATACTGATGAAACCAACTCCCTTGTCGATAAGCTCTTTAGTGTCGAGAATCAGTTCTGTAGATGAACGTGCCCAGCGGTCATGCTTATAAATAACGACAGCATCATATTGGTTCTGACGTAATTTGGCAAGCAATGCCTGTTTAACGGGTCTTGTCTTTCTGGTGCTTTCTGTTTCTTCATAGATATCGAAAGAATATCCGAGCTTTTCAGCATAATCTATCAATCTGATTTTTTGGTTCTCGACTGTCTGTTCTGTAGTTGATACTCTGACATATAAAGCAATGTTTTTCATAGTTAGTTTTAGTTAGGAATTATAAGG
>JBBRHJ010000290.1:0-4705 GCA_038222885.1 Bacteroidales bacterium
GGTAGTTTATTGCTCCCATTTAAAATAAAAGTAAACGGTCCAGGCAAGTTTTTTTTCATCAGCTTAAACGAAACGTCATCCATTTTGGCATACTCGCTCACCTCACTTAATTCAGAACAAATAAACGAAAGATTGGCACGACGCAGATCATGATCTTTCAAACGAGCGATAAATTCAACACCCGCAGCATTTGTAATACTACAACAAAAAGCGTAAACAGTATCTGTGGGTAGAATAATAATTCCACCTTTCCGCAAAACTTCAACTACACGTCGAACTTCGCTTGCATTGGGATTGTCTTCGTAGAGTTTTATAAGCATTGAATTGGAAAATGTTTGATACAATTAATAATAAACCAAATATCTGAACAAACAAAGATACGAAATTTGATTCACAAAAGAAAAAAAATCCTGCAAATATGAATTTACAGGATTTTAAATGTAATATAAAAAAGCTATTTAGCTCAAAAGAAGGTTCGTTGAGAACAATTAAACAGCAATGACTTTATTTTTACAAATTTCAAAATGCGTCAATAATCGCTTTGAAATCAGCTACTTTAAGAGATGCACCACCAATCAAACCACCATCAATGTCTTTTTGAGAAAATAATTCAGCAGCATTTTTGGCATTACAGCTACCTCCATAAAGAATAGAAGTACCTTCAGCTATTTCGGTATCAAATTTCACAGCAATCAAGCCACGAATATACGCTAACATATCCTGAGCTTGCTCAGTAGAGGCTGTTACACCAGTTCCAATAGCCCAAATCGGCTCATAAGCAATAACAATTTTTTTGAAATCATCGGCACTCAAATTGAATACAGTTTCTTCCAATTGATTTTTAACGTAAGCATTTTGCTCGTTGGCATTACGCACGTCCAAAGCCTCACCGCAACAGTAAATAGGAGTAAGTCCATTCGCCAAAGTCAAAGCTACTTTTTCGTTCAATAAAGCACTTGTTTCGCCATAATACTCACGACGCTCTGAGTGTCCAAGGATGATATAGCCAGCACCTGTTGACTGAATCATTGATGCACTAACTTCGCCAGTGTAAGCACCTGACTCTTTGTTAGCACAGTTTTGAGCAGCAACCCCAATTTGGCTACCTTCTACAACGTTAACAACACTTGCAATGTGTATAAATGGAGTTCCAACTACTACATCACAATTCAAAACTTGACCCGCTAAAGCTTCTTTCAATTCTGTGGCCAAAGCCAAACCTTCTTGAAGGTTTTTATTCATTTTCCAGTTTCCTGCAACAATATTCTTTCTCATTCTAATTATATATTTTATTTAGTTTATCAATATTTATGTTTAAAATAATCTATCTTAAAAATCACGCCAATGCCATTTGTTCTTAACCACACCATTTTTGATTAATACCAATCCAGGATTAGCTCTCACAATGGTTTTTAAAGTGATTGGGTCAGTTTTACAAAACGGAAAAGTTACGCCTGTTCGTTTCACAAATTCTTGTATATCATCATCCGTAGATGCAGTTAATGCATAGAATTTCGTTGATGAGTTCTTATACTTATTGTAAATAATTTCAGCCTTTTTTGCTCCGCTTTCAGACGCTTTATTGATGTCGTACATAACGAGCAAATAAGTATAACCCTTACTATAAATTACATCTTCGGTAATATCATTGTAATTGGCATCAACTATCGAAAAATCATGAATTGGTGCTTTATAGCCAGTTGAAACCAACACAGTCTTTTGATCTACAAAAGTCCAGGTTGAATCATTTTTCGGGTAATTATCAAGCGTAAATTCCTTTTCAACTCCATCCTTTTTGTAAATAAAAGTTGTTTTATAAACATCCAGGGGAACATTGTTAGGCACAAACATTGACTCGGGTATATTAGTACCAATTTTATAGGGGCGAAAATCGATAGGTGGTAAATGTCGCAATGAGTAAGAAGAAATTCCAATTCCAATCCCAAAGAAAAGAGCTAAAACTAAATACTCGTACTTTGGCAATAAAATAACTTTCTTGTTTTTAGTAGTGAAAAGCAAGATAATTACCAATATCAGCAAAACCACATTCTTGCCAAAAGTAGCCCAGTTTGATATTAACAAAGCATCACCAAAACATCCACAATCGGTTACAGGATTAAAAATAGCAATATATAAGGTCAGAGGAGTCAAAAAAAGCATCAACAAGAAAGCAACAATGGAAGTGCGGCGTAGCTGAATCATAAACAGGAGATTCAATCCAATTAGCAATTCAATGGCAGGCAAAATAATTCCACCAGCTGTTGCCAAAAAACTCAATGAAGTAAAAACACCGCCAAAAGCAGTCAGGTAATCCTCAATTTTATAAGTTAATCCCAAGGGGTCAACCACCTTCACAAAGCCCGAAAAAACAAATAACAAACCTACAACAAATCGACTGACATGTAATAAAATCTGATTTATATTTTTACTGTTTCCGTCCAAACTATTTTTGTTTCGTATTCTTGTATATTCTGACATGTTCTAAATTCTTTTAAATTATCGAGTTGAATTGGCAAGTAATCGACTCAACTGCGATTACAAATGAGAAAATTAATGCATTATAAATTTACTTAGCGATATTGGATTGTTTGTTTTCTTCGATTTTAATCAGCCCAAAAATGGCATAATTAATCATGTCGAAGTAATTGGCGTCAATTCCTTCCGAGGCAATAGTAACTCCTAGATTATCTTCAATTTGCTTCGTTCTAAAAATCTTCATTAAAATCAAATCTGTATAAGATTCAATGCGCATCAATCGCCAAGCTTCATCATAATCATGATTTTTTGCCAACATCAAATCTTTGGCATTTTGCATGTATTTATTGTAAAGCTCTACTCCTTTATCGAAGGATAAATCGTCGGTAGTGGCGTGTTTAAGTTCAATCTGTATCAAACCAATAATACCATAATTGACAATAGCGATAAATTCCGAACGAATATCCTCATCAACCTTGGAAACGCCTTTAATTTCAATACTTCTGATGCGATTAGCTTTGATATAAATCTGATCGGTAACCGATTGAGTACGCAAAATACGCCATGACGAACCATAGTCTTTCATCTTCTTGATGAATATATCGCGACAGGCAGCCGCAGCCTCGTTGTATTGAAAATCAGTTTGATTCATGGTTTTATGTGTTCTATTTTTAACGCTGCAAAGGTAGTATTTTTTGTCGAAACAGGCAATTCTGGAAGGGAAGATATTGTAGTGAGGAGCAGAAATGTTAGGCAAAGGCAGAGGCAAAGGCGCAATAGAGAAAGGGAAAAATGAAACACTGAACTCTGGACAGAAATTAGGAAACAAGTAAACAAAAAAAACAAATATGGCAATACTGCAAACTCCAAATCCCAAATTTTCAAATCTTCAAATTCCAAACTCTTTAAATATCTTCAACCCTATTCTGCGTTTTTTCAAAAAAAAATTGTTACTTTGTATTGCAAATTGAGCAAATACACTTCTCAATAAATAAAAAATAAGCAACACAAGATGAAAATAGCACTTATCCAACAATCGAATACGGCAAACCGAGATGAGAACCTAGCAAAGTTGAATCAAAACATTCGAGCCTGTGCTAACCAAGGGGCAGAACTTGTCGTTTTACAAGAACTTCACAACGGATTATACTTTTGTCAAACTGAGCATCCTGATGTTTTTGAACAAGCGGAAACTATTCCAGGTTTTTCAACTGATTACTTTGGTAAATTAGCAAAGGAACTCAATTTACTAATTGTTTTATCACTTTTCGAAAAGCGCGCAGCCGGTATTTATCACAATACTGCCGTCGTGATCGAAAAAGATGGTTCCATAGCGGGGAAATACCGCAAAATGCATATTCCAGATGATCCAGCCTACTACGAGAAATTCTATTTTACACCTGGTGATTTAGGTTTTGAACCTATTCAAACTTCGATTGGCAAACTTGGGGTTTTAGTTTGTTGGGATCAGTGGTATCCAGAGGCTGCCCGACTCATGGCAATGGCTGGTGCTGAATTATTGATTTATCCTACAGCTATTGGTTGGGAAAGTACAGACATAGATGAAGAAAAACAGCGTCAACTCAATGCTTGGATTACGGTACAACGTGGACATTCAGTAGCCAATGGACTTCATGTACTCTCCTGTAACCGAACTGGGTATGAAGCTGACCCATCAGGAGTTACAAATGGGATTCAATTTTGGGGAAATAGCTTTATTTCAGGGCCCCAAGGAGAATTGATTCACCAAGCATCAGCTGAGAATGATGAAAATATCATTCTTGAACTTGACCTAAACCGTTCAGAAGAAGTACGTAGAATGTGGCCATTTTTTAGAGATAGACGCATAGAACATTTTGGAGATTTAACCAAAAGATGGAGAGATGAATAGGATTTTAAGAGTTTGGGATTTGGAAATTTGAGATTTGAAGAGTTTGGCGTTTAGCGTTCGTTTAAATTGTCCACAAGACGAGATAACAAACTCTTCAAATTTCAAACTTTCTCAAATTATTTCATTCTTCCCTTTCCATAAACCCTTCCGGCAAAAGCAGCAGCGAAAAGTAACATGATTCCAAACCCTTCTCCAACAGGAATTCGTTTCTTTTCTTGTGGATCGGTCTGAGGATCGATGAGTATTGTACTACCTGGTCCGCGTGGTGCCGATGATTTGGGTAGAGCGTTTATTCCATCTGTAAAAGGCATGCTACCCGAATAGCTTGCTCCTTCTGAA
>JBBRHJ010000291.1:0-4692 GCA_038222885.1 Bacteroidales bacterium
CGACATACCATCGCCACCCATATAGAATGTTTCGAAAGGCGATTTAGCATTTTTGTTGAAATGACCCAAATAAGAGAACATCACACGTGTCATTAATACCAAGGCTTTATCGTTGCTTGTGAGCGGTGTAAACATTTTACCCGAGAAAGTCCATTTGTGATATTCTATCCATTTATATCTTTCTTGATCAGTCATTGGCTGGGTATAATCCTTGCCATTGATGGCAGAATATGGAGGTGTTACTTTCAATCCCAACGAAAACGATGAACCTCTTCGGGTATAAATTGGATTGTCGATAGAATTACGACTCAAAGTCAAATTAAGACTTAGATTATTAAAATTACCTTCGGTCATTGGGAAAATTGACCTATACCAACCGTTCAACATAAACAATTGATAAGATAATTCGCCATAGAATTGAAAGAAGTCATCTGGCCAATTCAGTCGCTTTCCATAACCAATAGAAGCACCAACAGTTCGCATATATTTATCAGGATCGGTTTCCTTATCGTATTGAGCTTGATAATAACTGTTATCGCCATAACCGCCACCATATCCACCACCGTAGCTACCACCGTAACCGCCACTATAACCACCACCATAACCACCGCCATAAGGATTATAACCGCCACCGCCGTAACTTGATTGCATATTATTCAAATACCTATCACTAATAGTTGATTGGCTTGAATAATAAATGGAGGTTGACAATGAGTTAGGACGCTTGCCACCTAACCAAGGTTCAAGAAACGATAGACTGACCGAAGAATACGATTTTCCATTGGTACGTGCATTCAAAGAGAATGTTTGACCTTCGCCCTGTGGTACTATTCTATATGTTTCAGGACGGAATAAGTTCTGAATAGCAAAATTGCTAAATTTCAAACCAATACTACCAACAATACCTGTTGCACCCCAACCTGCCGAAAACTCTACTTGATCGCTACCTTTTGTTTCTAGTTCGTAAGTAATGTCAACTGTACCATTTTCCTGATTAGGTTGAACGTCTGGTTTCAATTTTTCTTGGTCGAAATGTCCCATTTGAGCTAATTCACGAAGCGATCGCATAATATCGGATTGACTGTAAAGTTGTCCGGGTTTGGTACGTAACTCACGACGAACCACATGCTCATAAACACGTGTATTTCCTTTGATTCCAATTTCGTTGATAGTTGCAGGTTTTCCTTCGTAGATTCTCATTTCAAAATCAATTGAATCGCCTTCAATTAATACTTCGACGGGTTCAATTTGTGAAAATAAGTATCCTCTGTCTTGATATAACTTACTTACAGCATCGCCTTCATCTGTTTGAAGTCGTTCCATTAAATGTTTATGATTATAAACATCTCCTTTTTTGATACCTAAAATAGCATTTAAATAATCGTATGGATAAATGGTATTACCAATCCAAGTTATATTTCTAAAATAATACTTATCACCTTCATCTACAGTAATATATACATCCACGGTTTTGTCGTCGAAACTCACCACACTGTCACGAACAATATAAGCATCGCGATAACCTATTTCGTTGTATTTGTCAATAAGGGCAATTTTATCCTTTTCAAACTCTTCTTTTACAAATTTCTTGGTACGAAAGAAATTACGCCAATTATTGTCGTTCGTTTTTTTCATCGTTTTGTTAATCTGATTAAACGAAAGAGCTTGATTACCATTTATGACAATCGAATGTACTTTGGTTTTAAGCTTTTTGTCTACAATCACATCCACAATTACAAATCCAGATTTTTTAGGATCGTTGCGTTGATAAACTTTAGCTTCTACATTTAAAAAACCTTTTTCTTTCATGAAATCTTCAATCACTTTCCTAGCTCTATCCGATATATTAGGAGTTATCTGATTTCCCTTAACAATTCCTAACTTAATTTCAAGATCCTCAATTTCTCCTTTTTTAAGCCCCGCAAAAGTAATATCCGAAACACGTGGTCTCTCTTTCAAAGTGATATTTAACCAAACTTTTTTGTCAGTCATTTTGGTTGCATAAATCTTCACATCCGAAAATAATCCTTGTTTCCAAAACCGTTTAACTGCATCAGTAATCCGATCACCAGGAATGCTGATTACTTCACCCACTTCAAGACCCGAAAAGCCTACAAGGACAAAATCTTCATAATTATCGGCACCAGTGATGGTGATTTCGGCAATCTCATATTTCGGATTTGCATTGGAATAGTGTATTTCTGGTGTCTTGGTTGAGTCGTTTTCGCTGGCAATCTGACCAAAGCTTAATTGTACGAATACAAACAACAAGAAAGTAATAAGAGGTATTTTGTAGTTCATAAATATGTTATGAGATATCGTGTTGTAGAGAATGATTTATATTTATTATTTTCCAAATCGACGGTCGCGACTTTGAAAATCGAGTATTGCTTCGTAGAAACATTCGGTTCTAAAATCAGGCCAATGGGTCTGTGTGAAGTAAAGTTCAGTATATGCAATTTGCCACAATAAAAAATTACTAATTCTTGTTTCGCCGCTAGTTCTAATGAGCAAATCAGGATCGGGAATGGTATGAGTAGTTAAATATGTGGAGATAAGTTCATCGGTTATGTCATCGGGTTTAAGTGTCTTTTTACAAATTTCATGACTGATTTTTTTGATGGCATCGGTTATTTCCCACCTGGATGAATAACTTAATGCTAAAACGAGTTTTAAACCTGTATTAGTAGATGTTTGAGCAATACAACGTTTCAATTTTTCAAAGGCTTTTTCGGGCAATCTTGTTAAATCGCCAATAGCTCGCAAACTTACATTGTTCTTATTTAATGTGGGTGTTTCACTTTCAATGGTGTCAATTAGCAATTCCATCAAAGCATCAATTTCGGCTTGTGGTCTCCCCCAATTTTCAGTTGAAAATGCGTAAAGTGTCAAATACTGAATGCCAATTTCAGCAGCAGCTTCCGTTACTTCACGTACAGAGGTTACACCGTTTTGATGTCCGAAAATTCGATCGTAACCACGCTCTTTAGCCCAACGTCCATTACCATCCATAATGATGGCCACATGTTGGGGCAGGCGGGTTTTATCTATTTTCTCTTTATTACTTGGCATAATTATTTGAAAAAATTAAAAAATATTTTATCGTAATTCGTTTGAACAATCACATTTTTCTTTGAAAATATTGAAAGTCAACCCGATACTAATTGTTGATAATAAATCGTTATTGAGAATATTGGTTCCATTTAATTTTGCAGGATTATTCAAACTTTCTTTTCCTTCTAATTTATCCGAAAATAAAAGTCTATTAGACCACATTAAATTTAAATTAAAACGTTCACCAAGCATCATTTTAAAACCTACACCAAACGGAATACTAATCCTTTCAGTAAAAGTAAGAGCTACTTCTGAATTGTATAACATCCCTCCTATTCCTGCAAAGATAAACGGTGAATAAGTTTTACTAAACGGCCTGTATTCTTTCTTTTCCAAATCAAGAAAATTAAATTCTCCGCAAAAATCAACAGCATTTACCGCATTGTTAAATACTACCGTTGTTCCATCGGGTAAAAGACTACTTCCTTTAACCAAACTATTATTCCAGTTTATATGCCCGGCTATTCTTGGATTTATTTTTTGTCGATAAATCACTCCAAAAGTAGGTTGTACGTTTCGGAACAAAGCTGTATTAGCATCTCCCAAATAAAAAGAGCCACCGCCATTGATTCCTATCTCTGCCCGATAATTTTCCTGCGCGTTTATATTACTGATATTGAATGCTATGCAAAATAAAACCAATAAACCAATTAATCTAATTTTCATTATTAATCTTTTTAAATGTTCAAGTAATTAGATGAATAACGAGGATTATGGGTTTAAATTTTGTACTTGAAACACTATTGCAAAACAAAAGTAATGATTATCTTTTATATTCGAGAAAAAGCACGGTTAGTGAGCTCTGATTTTAACAAAATATTGCAAAAATAGTGAGATTGTAGCATAAGAACTTAGTTAATGAAAAATAGCTAAATAATTAAGATATGTTTCTAAGTTTTTCGATTGCAATATTCTCTTTTGCAGTCATGCTTTTTCTCAGTTCAGGGGTATGGTCACTTTGTCCACACAAATGTAATATTCCATGAATAATAATACGATTCAACTCCTCTCCGAAACTTACTCCAAATTCCGCAGCATTAGTTTTTACAGTCTCGATACTGATAAAAATATCTCCTGAAATAATGTCATTTTTTCCATAATCGAAGGTTATGATATCGGTGTAATAATCATGTGAAAGATATTGATTATTAACTTCCAGAATCTTTTGATCATTACAGAAAATATAGCTTATTTCCCCCGTTCTCTTTTGATAACCAGCAGCAATATTCTTAATCCAACGATTAATTTTTTGTTTCTCTATAGCTGGCATTTCGATACTATCAGCAATATACTGAATCATACACTTTTAGTTATTTGATAATTTTAAGTCGCTGTCCAATTTTTATTTTTGAACTATGTAAATTATTCCATTTTTTTAATTTAGTGAGAGAAACGCCATGCCGAGCAGCAATTTGACCTAAGGTTTGTCCTCTTAGTACTTTGTGGTAAGTTACTTTACCATAATTACCTGGTGATACTGCCGTGTGTTGTATAATTTCTATTTCGCTTCGTCTGTTATTAATAAGAGAATCGGATTTAAAACCAACTATTTCTTTGTAATTTGCTATAAATGAACTA
>JBBRHJ010000292.1:0-4688 GCA_038222885.1 Bacteroidales bacterium
TATTTGATTTACGACCCATGTGTGGGAAGTGGTGGAATGTTGACCATTGCCAAACACTTTATGCTCAATCCCGAAGGATTGATTAAAAGCAATGCAACGGTGCATTTATACGGACAGGAAAGTACGCCTTTTATTTATGCAACTTGCAAAAGCGATATGCTGATAAAAGGTGAAGACCCCGACAAAATTGTTTATGGCAGTACATTGAGCGCTTATGGTTTTGACAAAGATTTGAAGTTTGACTTCATGCTTACCAATCCGCCTTATGGCAAAACATGGGCTCCCGATAAAAAAGCATTAGGCGTTGGCCCCAAAGGTGCCATTACTGACAGACGCTTTATTCTGAAAGGCAGCTACAAAGAAGAAGCTGTTACAAGCCGTGTGAATGACGGGCAGTTGATGTTTGTATTACACATGCTCAGCAAAATGAAAGACACCGAACTCGGCAGCCGTATTGCTTCCGTTCACAATGGTTCGGCTTTGTTTACAGGTGATGCAGGACAAGGGGAAAGCGAAATTCGCAAATACATTATTGAAAATGATTTATTGGAAACCATTGTGGCATTGCCCAATGATATGTTTTACAATACAGGAATACCAACTTATATTTTCCTTTTTACTAATCGAAAAGCTAAACACCGTAAAGGAAAAGTGCAATTGATAAATGCTACTTCTGAAAAGTTCTATTACAAAATGCGGAAGCCATTAGGCAAAAAGAGGGTAGAATTTTCAACTGAACATATTCCTGTGATTGAAAAAATGTTTCTCGATTTTGAAGAAAACGAATACAGCAAAATATTTGACAATGCTGATTTTGGCTATGCTCAAATTACCGTGAACCGACCTTTGAAAGATGAAAAAGGAAAAATTGTAAAAGATGCCAAAGGAAAACCAAAGCCCGACATAAAACTAAAAGACAGCGAGAACATTCAGCTGAAAGAAGATATACAGGAATTCTTTGAACGTGAAGTATTGCCGTTTGCTCCTGATGCTTGGTGGGATAAGAAAGACACCAAAATTGGTTACGAAATAAACTTTGCTAAATACTTCTACAAACACCAACCGCCAAGAGCTTTGACAGATATTGCCAAAGATATTTTTGCTATTGAGCAGGAAACAGACGGTTTACTAAAAGAAATTATTGAAGCATGATAGCAACGGCAATAGAAAATTCAAAAACTGCTTGGCTTGGTGAATACCCTGCTCATTGGGAAGTGCTTCGCATTAAAAATCTATTTCGGGAAATGGACAGCCGAAGCGAAACAGGAAGTGAGGAATTACTTTCGGTTTCGCATTACACAGGCGTAACACTAAAACGTGAAAGTTTAGAAAACGAAAACGACCATTTAACCAATGCCGAAAGTTTGGTAGGTTACAAATTGGTTCAGCAAAGCGACTTGGTTATAAATATCATGTTGGCCTGGAATGGTAGTTTGGGTATTTCCCCACACAACGGAATGACAAGCCCTGCCTATTGTGTATATAGGATTAAAGGCGACAACAACCCTGTATATTTCGGGTATTTGTTTACCACCAATTTATTTAAAGCAGAGTTTCGCAGAAACAGCACCGGAATTATTGACAGCCGTTTGCGATTGTATTCCGATAAGTTTTTTAGCATTTTTTCGGTAGTTCCACCCAAAAACGAGCAAGACGAAATTGTGCAATACATCAAAGCGCAGGAAGAAAAGATAAACCTGTTTATTCAGAAGAAGCAGCGGTTTATTGAGTTGTTGAAGGAGCAGAGACAAAGGGTTGTTGAAGCCGTTGTAAAAAATGGAACGAATCCTAAAGTTGAATTTAAAGAAACTGGAATTAAATGGCTTGGTAAAATACCAAAGCATTGGAAAATATACAGACTGAAAGATTGCGGCACATATAAAAGTGGGGACAATATTACAAGTGGACAGATTGAGCCAATTGGTGAATATCCAGTATATGGCGGAAATGGATTAAGAGGATATTTTGATAAACACACACACGAAGGCAATTTTGCTTTAATTGGTAGACAAGGGGCTTTATGTGGTAATATAAATTATGCTCATGGTAAATTTTGGGCTTCAGAACATGCTGTTGCGGTCACATTAAATGAAGGCATCGAATTATTTTGGTTTGGGGAAACGCTAAAGGTGATGAATCTAAATCAGTATTCACAATCGGCAGCACAGCCAGGTATTTCTGTTGAAAAAATTCGAGCATTGCATATGCCATTTCCACCTCTTGAGGAACAAAAACAAATAGTATCACACATAAAAACCGAAACCGCCACCATAGACACCGCCATAGCCAAAGCCGAAAGGGAAATTGAACTCATTAGGGAATACAAAGAGGCAATGATAAGTGAAGCGGCGATAGGGAAAATATTGTAAGTTTGTATTTTAAAGTGTAAAAACAATGCAAGAAGAGAACAATTATATAGTAAGTGAACCGCAAGTTGAGTACGAGGATATAAACACAGGTGTTTTAATGGAGAGACCATTCAATCCTTCACAAATTGATATTTCATCAAAAACTCCAACTGTCGATTTACTTATTAAAAGACTAAAAGCCAATCCGCCAGAAATTGATTTATATCCCGATTTTCAACGAAATGATGACTTATGGGATGCAGGAAAACAAAGTAGATTAATAGAATCATTATTGATTAAGTTTCCATTGCCTGCTTTTTATTTTGACGGAACTGATAATAATAAATGGCTGGTAGTTGATGGCTTACAGAGATTAAGTGCAATTAGAAACTTTTGTATAAATAAAAAATTAAAGTTAACAGGACTAGAATTTCTAAAAAAACTTGAAGGAGTTGGATTTGATGACCTTCCAAGAAATCTTCAAAGACAAATTGAAGAATCTCAAGTTACAGCTTATATTATTAATCCCGGGACACCTGAAGAAGTAAAATTTAACATATTCAGAAGAGTAAATACTGGTGGTTTGATAATGGAACCGCAAGAAATTCGTCACGCCATGAATCAGGGTATTCCTGCTATTTATGTAAGGGAATTGTCAAAGCTTCCTGAATTTATTGAAGCAACTCAAGGAGCAATCAGTTCAAAACGAATGATGGACAGGGAATTTGTTACAAGATTTATTTCTTTTTATTTGAATGAATATAAAAACTACATCCCTGATTTAGATACATTTATGAATACAAGTATGAGTGATGTAAAAAAACTCTCAGACTTGGAAAGGGATAAAATGAAGATTGATTTTTCTGAATCAATGAAATTAATTAAAGAAATATTTGGCAACTGGGCTTTTCGTAAATCGGACAAATATCCAGAGAAAAAGAAACCAATTAATAAAGCACTATTTGAAATATGGAGTGTTTCAATTGCTCAACTTAATGATAATCAAAGGAAACAGTTGCTTCTTAAGAAAGATATTTTGTTTGAGGAATCAATTCAACTTATAAAAAATGATTTGACATTTTTTAATAGTATTACCACATCAACAGGAAATAAAGGAAGTGTGAATTACCGTTTTTCAAGCATTGAAAAAATAATTCAAGAAACATTAGACGTATGATAAAACAAATTGAGATAAAGAATTTCAAATCCCTTAAAACAGCAGATGTAAGTGTTTCAAACTTAAATCTGTTGATGGGATTAAATGGAATGGGTAAAAGTTCATTCATTCAAGTTCTGCTTTTATTGGTACAAAGCGATAAACTGGAAGAACGGGTTATTGACTTGAATGGGATTTTAGCACAAATTGGGCAAGGTAGAGATGCTTTATATCAATATGCAGAAGAAGAAAAAATTGTATTTGAATTAAGTTTTGAAGGACATCCAAAATTCACTTGGAAATTTGCATATCATAAAGATAAGGAAAAGTTAACCGCTGAAACTGGTTACACCAAAGACCAAATGAGTTTTTTCAGAAAGAACACGAAACAATTTCAATACATACCAGCGGATAGAATTGGACCAAAAGATATTTATGACGCATCAAGCGTAGTGGTAACAGATAAAAAGCAATTGGGTTTGTTGGGTGAATATGCAGCTTATTACATCAATGTTTTTGGACAAGAACATGAAGTTATAGAGAAATTGAGACACCCAAAAGCAAATTCGACAAATCTACTGGCACAAGTAAATGCTTGGATGAAAGAAATATCTCCAGGTGTTTCATTAAACACAAAATATGTTCCCGAAGTCAACAAAGTAATTTTAGATTACCAGTTTGACTTAAATAATGACAAGACCAACTCATTCCGACCAAAAAATGTTGGTTTCGGTATTTCTTATGTGTTGCCAATTGTACTGGCTTTACTTACAGCAGAAGAAGGCAAAATTATTGTAATCGAAAACCCCGAATCACATATACACCCTAGAGGACAAGCTGAGTTGGGCAAGCTTATTTCATTGGCTGCAAGTATTGGAGCACAGTTATTTGTTGAAACCCATAGCGACCATATTTTAAATGGGATTAGAGTAGCGGTAAAAGATAATTTGGTAGATAAATCAAAAGTAAACGTATTGTATTTTGAAAAGACTACAACCGAAAAGGAACAGTTTACTAAAATCACACCGATAAAAGTTGATAGAAACGGAGAGTTAAGCGATTATCCTGAGAATATGATGGACGAATGGAGTAATCAATTATTAAAACTTCTTTAGTCCTATGAATTTAATATTTAACGAATTATCAATACATCCGATTGCAGAAAACGGACATATTGCAGAGGA
>JBBRHJ010000293.1:0-4672 GCA_038222885.1 Bacteroidales bacterium
AATTTCACCATCACGAGCTGGATGAATGATATATTTGCCTTTACCAGCATTGTTGAAGTTACCACCTTCCACGCTAATCCTTACATTTTCGGGAGCTACGCCCGGTACTGAAACGCTAAATTTATTATCAATTCCTTTATACACAACATTTAAATCTTCGTTGGAGATAGTGGCTGAAGGTTCACCTACCATATAATCTGATTCAAATCTGTATGATAAGGTATTACCGTCTTTTCCTGGAATACGAATTTCGCCACCATATTTCGCTGGACCTAGTTTTGAACTTGCTGTGAATTCATAAATTCCTCGTTGAAGTTGCTGTCCGTTCACATAATACTGTGGGATTTTGGTAGAGTCAACTGCTGATAAAACAATACGGGCACTGTATTTTTCGCCTCTAAACACAAACTTGGAGTTTGGAACTACCAATGCTTCAATTTTATTCACCCTGAAATCGGACGCATCTGTCTGACCTTTTAAAAACTGAATCATTTCTGATTCAGAAGCTCTGATATCACTCTGATATTTGGTCAATAGTGTAACAACAGCTGAAACAGGCATCATCTCGAACATGGCATTTTCCCATGGAATCATTTCCCCAGTTTCTTTGCTTTTAACTTTATTAGTCGAAAATAAATTGAGATACATTTTTTGCTTTCTTTCGTTTTTATCCGAAAGTACCACCAGTGTATCGCAGTAGTTCTTTAATTTTTCTTTAAGCACCTTGCCATTTCCACCAACTAAGGCATATTGTCCGGCTACATCTAAATTGTCGCGTGATTCAATTTCACGAGCCTTAGGGTCAGCCTTGTCTTTATCAGCTAATTTTATAATGGCAACTTTAAAGTTTTCAATATATGTAAATAAGTCATTAGATTGATTCTTGATTTGCTTCGCTTTATTAAGCCATTCACCCACTTTGGCTGGATTTTCCTTATACAAATATTCAAAGTCTTCGTATAAAAATTCATTTCGCATATCCGAAGATTCAATCGTAGAATGTAGGCTATTATCAACCATGGTAAAGCCATTCAAAATTTCGCTCGATACGTTTAATGCCAACATTGCTGTCAACACTAAATACATCATGCCTATCATTTTTTGCCTTGGCGTTTCCGGACAATTTTTTGCTCCACTCATTGATAAATAACGTTATAAAAATTTTGCAATTTCAAGAATTAATAAAAAAATCAGCTCAATGCATTTAGCATATTACCATACACCGAATTCAAATCGCTTATTTGTTTAGCAAGTTTGTCAGTGCCAGATTTGAACAACTCAGTGTTTTCGGCTGCGTTAGTTGTTGCTAATTTCATTTTTTGTAATTCGCTAGTCATTGCATTTAAATCGGCATTCAATTGGTTAAATGCAGCAGTTTGTTTGTTCAAACTTTCCGATTGAAATTGTATATTCTTCAGCTGAATTTCGTAAACTGAATTTATCGATGACAGATTTCGGTTGATATCGTCTACTTTTCCCGCGTAGGATTTAGTATTTTTTTCTACCAATTCCATTCCGTTATTAATATCTTGATATGAAGATTGAAGTTTAACAGTAGCGTTATTTAGAGTTTCTTGACTGCTTACAAAACGAGAAGTAGAAGTAGTGGCAGTATTAAGTGTTTCTGCTAATTTCCCAGATGACTGAGCGATATCAGCCAATGAATTTAGCTGTTCGGCAGTTTGGGTCAGGTTTTTAATACCTTGGGTCAATTTCTTTACATCTTCGTCGCTCATTGCTGCACCGAAATTCAGATTGGAATTATTCGTACTTTGAATCCCCTGTTGTGTATTGTTATTAGCCAATGGAATAGCAGTATTTCCGTCTAAGTTAAAGACTTTGTTCCATTCAATTTCTTGAGTAGGTTTATCAAATACACCCAAGGCGAAAATTATAGCCTCAACGGTCATACCAATACCAAGCATAGTTGTGCCACCATTCAAATGCAGAATTTTGAACATGGCACCCAAAATAACTACCGAAGCACCAAGACTATATGCTGCACCAATAATTCGTTTCATTTTGGGTGAATTCCACCACAAATCAAATTTTGTCTGATTATTTGACATTATCTTAAATTGTTAAATTTATCTTTGAATTATTCGCCATTAAATGAACGTACACATCTGAATCCTATATAAGGTCTACTTTCGTACTGATATTCGTATGTTCTGACACCGCTTTGTAGGTAATAAGCAATGTCTTTCCATGAGCCACCTTTAACAACTTTTTGTTTCAAAACATCTGGGTCGTCTACTTTCGCATTGTACTGAAAGTTCGGGTTCATATCTGCAACTAAAGTATTTGATGAGCCGGAATATGCTGATGAAGTCCATTCTGCCACGTTGCCAGCCATGTCGTAAAGGCCAAAGTTGTTTGGTTTGAATGATTGAACACGCATGGTAGTTGCACCTGTATCGTCGGTATAGCTACCACGCATAGGTTTGAAGTTGGCTAAATAACAGCCTTCTTTGTCACGAATGTAATTTCCACCCCAAGGATACAAAGCCAATTGTTTGTCACCACGGGCTGCATATTCCCATTCAGTTTCTGTAGGTAATCTGTAATCTTGTCCGCCTACTGTGCTTGCACTGTTGAAAAGTTGAGTTCGCCAATGACAAAATGCTTGTGCTTGTTCCCAAGTAACACCAACCACCGGATAGTTTGCAAATCCTTTGTGTGAGAAATACATTCGCATCTTAGGGTCATTGTACGCATATTGGAAATCGCGTAACCACATTACAGTATCAGGATAAACATTTACTATTTTATTAGAAATCAAATCTTTGCGATTTTTAAGTTGACGTACTATGGTTTTGTTTATAATGACTCCATCTTCATTTACGAACGAAGTATCAATCCTTACTTTTGCGTTAGGAGGATATGCTCCAGTATTTACATTGTATTTATTTGTAGGTAATGCAGCTTGATCGTAATTTATCCATTCGTATTTGTAAGTAAGTTTTCCGGGATTAATCTGACGTTTACCACCTAAAGCGTCTGCATTGTAATAATATAATCTTCCAAGGATGGCTTTGATCGAATCATCTTTTGAACTCCATGGAATTTTCGATCTCCAATTAAGTGGCACTTTTTGAAGTTCTTCGGGGGTGAGGTTTATTACTGGATTATTCTTATCGTTATAGCTAGTAAGTTTCTCAAAACCGGCAACGTTGCCATTTATCAACGAACGCATGGCAATGGAATCACGAACCCAATATACAAATTGTTTATATTCGTCGTTGGTTATTTCGGTTTCATCCATCCAGAAAGCATCAACGGTTAAGTTAATCGACTTATCGCTCACAGTACCTAATGCCGATTGGTCGTTAGCTCCCATAATAAATGAGCCACGTTTGATAAATACCATGCCTAATGGATTATCTTCTTGAAAGCGATTATTGAAAATCGATTTTTTAGAGACTCCGGTTAATTCGCCAATTGGTTTGGCCGCAATGATTATCAATAAGACAAGTGTAATGATAGTCAGATTCTTTTTTGTCATTGTGATAATTATTTTATATGTTTATTATAATCTAATATTTGTATTTAGTTTCTTATCAGTATATTACATGAAGCGAACGCTCTTGTATTTTTTTGCACTTTTTCCAGACACAAAATCGAAACTATATAGCAATACGACTTCGTGCGAGCCGTAATTTGTTGTAATTAACTTGTTTGTAGAAAGGTCGAAAGAATAACCCAACGATAAACCTCCGGTAATATTCATTCCTGCCATAATAACCACTGCATCTTGAAGTCTATACGATAATCCAGCCCAGAATTTGTTGTCATATTCCATTCGGGCTGATAAATCTACCTGCCAAGTTGCAAAGTCCGTTTTAAACAAGGCTGAGGGTTTCAACTCGTATTTTGTACCTTGTAATTTATAATTTCCACCCCCTGTAAGAAACATGCTACCCGCTACTTTAAATTCCGAAGTGTTGTTCCAGCGAACTTTGGGTTGATTCAAGTGTAAATAAGATGCCCCAGCATACCATTTATCTGTTGAATACCAAAGACCTGCACTCAAATCTAAACCCATTCCGCTAACATTAGTTATAGGAATCGCTGGATCGGATGTAAGATTATGGTATTCACCCAAATTGATAGCATGCAGTGCGACACTATCGCCACTAAAGCCAACACTAACAAAGCCTAACTCAGTTCCAATGCTTAATTTGCCCTGCCCGATTGTTTTCTTGAAAGCATATTGCAAATGAAACGCTTGATTCGTAAAACCACCAAATTGGTCGTCAACAAAACTAATTCCCAAGCCGTGATTATTGCTGCCTTCCGATTTCAAAGGAGTGTTTATACTAAAAACTGTAGTAGAACCACCACCTCCCATAAAATTCAACCAATTAATCCTATGTTGTCCTACTACGTCAATCATATTGCCTTCGGCTACCGCAGCTGGATTGAAAGCAGTATTATTCAACATATACTGACTTAACTGTGGATCGAATTGTGAATAAACAGAACCCGTAAAGAGAAATATAAACAATAAAACCTTTAATCTTCTATTGACAGAAATCAGAGATACGAATTCATTCAGAAACATAGTTATCCGCTTATTTTTTTTGAATTGATTGCGTGTATATTCAAACTGCAAAATGTAGAAAAAATTGTACAAGTTCTTATTTTTAATATTACACTCAGGTCAAAAAAC
>JBBRHJ010000294.1:0-4647 GCA_038222885.1 Bacteroidales bacterium
TTACAAATCTGCGATAGTGTGAGTTTAGATTCCTCCTTCGTCGGAATGACAGGGCTTTTTTTATTAATAGCCGTCGGACAAGTGCATTGCTTAGAAAGCGAACAAGGGCCGACGGTTCAAGGATTGCTGGCACCGTTGCCACACAAAAATGGTTCAGAAACAAAGGTCGGTTGGGCAACGGAATCGTTCACCCCAGTAAGGCTGTCATCCCGAGAGAAACGAGGGAACTAAATGTTGAGCCCGTCTGATGTTTTCGGTCTGACGGATAAAAGTTTGGACTATTAGCCTATTCAGCACACAAATTACAAATCTGCGTTAGTGTGCGGTAGGCAGGTTCAATAAAAACTTTTCGGAGTGGATTATCTATTTATTCCAAAACAAATTATTACATTTGCAATAATTATAAAAGTAATAATTATGAAATTGTTAAATCCATTTGTTGTAAGCGGTTATGTTTCGCCTGAATATTTTTGTGACAGGGTAGAAGAGAATAACAACTTGACTCGATACATAACTAACGGGAGAAATGTTGCCTTAATTTCGACCAGAAGAATGGGAAAAACAGGGTTGATACGTCACTGTTTTCAAGGAGATGAAATTAAAAATCAATACTATACATTTTTTATTGATATATACGCTACTGCATCACTTCGTGAATTCGTCTTTGCATTGGGAAAAGAGATATTTGAGGAATTAAAACCCAAAGGTCGAAAGTTTATAGATAACTTTTTTTCCGTTATTAGTTCTCTAAGGGTTGGTTTTCGTCTTGATACAATAAGTGGAGAGCCTATATTTGAATTGGGCTTAGGCGATATTGATGCCGCCGAAATTACTTTGGAAGAAATTTTTAGATACCTAGAACTAGCTGATAAAAAGTGTATTGTTGCTATTGATGAATTTCAACAGATTGAACACTATGCTGATAAAAATGTTGAAGCAGTTTTGAGAACTCTGATACAACAATCAAAAAATACTAATTTTATCTTTGCAGGAAGTCAACATCATATAATGTCTAATTTGTTTCAAAGTCCATCACGACCATTTTACCAAAGTGTAAACATAATGCAGTTGGATAAAATTGAAGTTGAAATCTATTGTCAATTTGTAAGTAATCAATTTACAAAGTATAACAGATCAATTGATAATGAGGCTATTCAAAGTGTTTATAAAACATTTGATGGTCATACTTGGTATTTACAAGTCATGTTTAATGAGTTATTTTCGCTTACAAAAGAAAAAGAAACTTGTGACTCAGAAATGCTTCAAATGGCAATAACCAATCTGATATCCATGCAGGAATTTACTTATCAGGAAATTTTATATCGTTTACCTACAAAACAAAAGGAAATATTAATATCTATTGCAAAAGAGGGCAAAGCAAAAGCTGTAACTTCAAGCGATTTTATTAAAAAATACAAGTTACGTACAGCAAGTTCAGTACAAGCTGCCATCAAATACTTACTTGATAAAGATTTAATTACTCAGGATAGTAATGAATATATGATTTATGATCGATTTTTCGGTATATGGGTAAATGAAAATTATTAATTCAAAGGAATAAAAAAAACATAAAGTTTTTATCATGAGGTTTGCTTACCCTCGCTTCTGCACGATTGCATCGTATGGTAATACAGATATTATTTATTATAGGCCAACTGTTATTTGCTAATATACCAGCCACACGATGCGCTCTTGCGGCAGGAAAGGGTAAAATCCTTTCTTTGATAAGAATAAGTCCCCAAACCCAACGATTTCGATTTTTTTGCAGCTTGTTGTAAATCAATAAAATTATTATCTTTGTGAAAGGTTTAATCAAATATAAGACTGCACTATGAATATTGAAAAAGCGATATTGCCAATAAAAATAAATGAGTTGGTGGGGCTTATATCGGAGCATAAGAAACTTGATAGTACGGATGCTATGAGCTATTTATATAGTTCCCAGTTTTATAAACAGTTGCTGAATCCCGAGACTAAATGGTGGTACATGAGTGGCCTTATTCTGTATAGAGAGCTTGAAAAGGAAAAGAAAAAAACACAATTGAAAGACAAGACCCTATTGAAAGAGCAATTGTTTACGGTCTTTTGTGCTGAGAATTATAAAGCTGCCAAACAATTGGAAGCAACGGAGGTACATGCGCTGTTTCAAAAATTAGATGTTTACCACTTTTTGATTGAGAATTATGATGTGTTACATTCGCAGGATGAAAATTACATTTTAGAGGAAATTGAAATCTATATAAAAAATCGTCAATGATACTGTATCATGGATCTACTCATAAAGTAGAAAGACCTGACCTTTCCAAATGTCCTGTAAATACTGACTTTGGAAAAGGATTTTATACAACCACAAGCAAAGAACAGGCTATCAAATGGGCACGATTAAAGCAACAGCGAGCAGGAAAAGGTTATGCAGTAGTTTCTACTTATGAGATTGATGACAAGCTGCTCGAACAAACGAATGATTTTGAAATAATGCAGTTCAATGGAGCGGACAGTGCTTGGTTGGACTTTGTTTTTGCAAATCGACGTGGATTAGCAGTTAAGAAGTATGGGTTAGTTTTTGGTCCAGTTGCCAACGATCGTTTATTTGCAACTATTACCTTATATGAGCAAGGCATATTAAGTGCAGCTGCCGCCATTGAGCAACTTAAGAGCTACTTGCTTTTCGATCAAGTTTCATTCAATTTACAAGAACTTTTAAACCAATTAAAATTTGTTGAAGCAGAGAGAGTTTGAATTAATAAGACGAAGGCGAAATGATAAACTATTTAGCTATTTACAATTTGCTATTTAAAGAGGCAAAGGCAGAATAAGAAGTCGGAGGTTAAATAAAGACAGGGAAACAATGGAATTCTTATAATTGTCTAAGCTCCCGTCCGACCGATGTTCTCGGTCTGACGGATAAGTTCAGTGTTTTTAAGAGTTTGGAATTTGTAAGAGTTTGGAATTTGTAAGAGATTCAGGGTTTAGTGTTTAGCGTTTTTAAGAGTTTGGGATTTTAAGAGTTTGGAATTTGTAAGAGATTCAGGGTTTAGAGTTTAGCGTTTTTAAGAGTTTGGGATTTGAAAAAGAGTTTGGGATTTGTAAGAGATTCAGGGTTTAGAGTTTAGCGTTTTTAAGAGTTTGGGATTTGAAAAAGAGTTTGGGATTTGAAAGGGTTTGGGATTTGGGATTTTTCCCGTCCGACCGATATTCTCGGTCTGACGGATAAGTTTAGTGTTCAGAGTTTAGCGTTTTTAAGAGTTTGGGATTTGAAAGGGTTTGGGATTTTTAAGAGTTTGGGATTTGAAAGAGTCCCGCAAGGTCGGGATGTTTCCTATAAATCGGAATGTGACATCCGACACATTCCCGATACATCGGGACAAGCTGGAATGTGCCATCGCAGTACTCCATTTGGGATCAGAAAGAAGTTATCCCGCAAAAGACGGGACGTCGCAAGCTTCGTTAGCTTTGCGTTTATGCTGTCTACTTGTTTCCTTGTCTACTTGTTCACTATTTGCCTTCGCCTCTTTAAATAGTAAATAGTTAAATTGTCAATTCTTCGCCTCTGCCTCTTTATATCGTAAATAGTTCAATTGTCAATTCTTCGCCTTTGCCTCCGCCTTTTCCCTCATTTCCTTGTCTATTATAGAATTATTAGTTATTTTTGCGACATAAATATTGGATATTATGCATACGACTTATCAATTTTCATCGTCTCAAGAAATATCAAGTGATATGATAGATTCCATCAAGTCGAAGTTCAAATCGAAATCAATTACAATTATAGTAAAAGAAAATGTTGATGAATTTGTGTTAAGCGATGAACAAAAATCGATATTAGATGATCGATTGCATGAAGATGAGTCAACTTACCTCTCGGCAAAAGAATCGGTTAACCAGTTGAAGAAGAAATATGGGTTATAGATAAGTGAGTAGTGGGGAGTTGGTAGTTGGTAGTTTAGAGTGGGGAGTTGGTAGTGGGGAGTTGGTAGTGTTTAGCGTTTAGTGTTTGCTGTTTCCTCAACTTGTCTACTTGTTTCCTATTGGGTTAATACAAAACGAGGGACAAGCGGTTTCCTAAACGCTTGATAACAAATAAATCAACAAGGATCTTAATCTTCATCCCGTCCGACCGATATTCTCGGTCTGACGGATATAAGCCCGCCCGATTAGCTTATCCAGCGCACAGATTACAAATATGCGATAGCGTGAGCAAAACCCTAAACGCAAAACCTTAGTGGAGTCTTATTGACCAAAAAGAAGCATTCCAAAAAAAGACTAGCTTAATAAAACTAGATTTGTCGCTGAACAATTATTTGAGTACTGGATACCCCTTGTCATATTATAAGTTGAACAAAACGTAATGAAATTTGTGGCAGCGAAGTCCAACATCCCGTCATACAGGGGCAACATCACGCAATGATGAACGATAAACCCTGAACGCAAAACACTAAACACTAAGGGTTAACATACATAAAAAAAGACTACTGTATCTCTACAATAGTCTTTTTTCGTTTTTAAAAAAGCGGAAGCTACGAGATTCGAACTCGTGGTACGGTTGCCCGTACGTCAGTTTAGCAAACTGGTGGTTTCAGCCACTCACCCAAACTTCCAAAACTTCGCCTAAGCGGCTGCAAATATAGGAATGATTTTTGAAATACC
>JBBRHJ010000295.1:0-4637 GCA_038222885.1 Bacteroidales bacterium
AGCTATTTTTGTAGTTGAAATTCTGCAAAAACTTAGTATCCTTATTGAATGAGTGTTTTTACCCAAAATAAAAATCTTTGGGAAATTTTTGAAACGAAAATTTAAAAAATTGCACTGCAAAGGAACAAAATGTAAACCAAAAAAACAAATTAAGTACATTCAATTCTTAAATTATCTATCGAAATAGTTCATTCTTCCGCACTTCAAAGTGCCTCACAAAAATACAAATAAATGACAAAATTAAGCGTAAATATCAATAAAATAGCTACAATCAGAAATGCCAGAGGAGGTGACATTCCCAATGTGTGCCAAGTAGCTCTCGATTGCGAAAAGTTTGGTGCTCATGGTATTACTGTGCATCCACGACCCGACGAAAGACATATCAGATATCAAGATGTATTGGATTTACGACCGATTCTGAGAACAGAATTCAATATAGAGGGCAATCCTACTAAGGATTTTATCAAACTTGTAAAAGCTGTAAAACCCAATCAAGTAACTTTGGTTCCCGATGCCCACGATGCCATCACATCGAATGCTGGATGGGATACGGTTAAACATTTGGACTACTTGAAAGAGATTGTTGCAGATTTTCAAAGCTCAGGTATCCGCGTTTCTATTTTCGTAGATACGAACCTTGAAAATATAGAATATGCTGCCAAAACTGGCACTGATCGAGTAGAACTGTATACCGAACCTTACGCCACCAACTATCCGATTGATAGAGATTTAGCCATTGCCCCTTTCGTGGAAGCAGCAAAATTGGCGAAAAAATTGGGCTTAGGACTGAATGCCGGACACGATTTAAGTCTTGAAAATTTGACCTTTTTCCACCAACAAATTCCGTGGATTGATGAAGTTTCGATAGGTCATGCTTTAATTTCGGATGCACTATATTTCGGACTCGAAGAAACGATTAAACAGTACAAGAAACAATTACTATAATTCTACGTTTATTATTAGAGGCATAATTTTTGCCACTTTCTGTCGTTCAATAATAGTATATTGAAAAGTGACTGCTTTAAATTACACAAAAAACATAACTAAAAGCTCATTTGTCTGGATCGTTTCCGACCGATTTGCGGTCTGAAACATAAGTTTTTAAAATACAAATTAATAAACATCATTGCAATCTCATATTTTTTATTCAAAAATCAAATAATTACACATTAAATTTATGAACCTACTGCTCATTCTTCAAGCTGCACCCGCAGTTACCGATTTAGCTGCCGAAACCGTTGCCAAAGAAATGAATCTTTGGGAAATGTTTAAATATGGCGGTCCTATTATGTACGTTTTAGTTTTCATGTTTGCTTTTGCCATGTATCTGCTTATCGAAAGGCTGATTACATTGAAAACTGCATTGAAAGAGGATAATTCCTTTATGAACCGCATCAAAGACTATATTTATGATGGAAAAATTGATGCCGCCGTCAAACTTTGTCGGGATTCAAATTCCCCAACAGCTCGCATGGTCGAAAAAGGAATTAGCCGCTTGGGTCGCCCGATGAGCGATGTGCTTGTTGCCATTGAAAATGTGGGAAATATGGAGATTGCCAATCTTGAAAAAGGCCTGGTTATTATGGCTTCAATTTCGGGAGGTGCTCCTATGTTAGGTTTCTTGGGAACGGTTACTGGTATGGTTTCTACTTTCTACAATATGTCTTTGAACAACACGGGAACTATACAATTGAGCGATTTATCGGAAGGTATGTATCAAGCCATGGTTACTACAATTGGTGGACTTATTGTTGGTATTATTGCTTACTTCGCATACAATTATTTGGTTTCGAGAGTTGATTCTGTTGTGCGTAAGCTCGAAGCGAGAACCATGGAGTTTCTTGACTTATTGAATGAACCAGCGTAAAGAAAATTTACTATTTAAAAGATTTACAATTTACTATTTAAAAAGATTCTTTGTATTCTAATTATTTGATTGGATGAGTCTTTGTAAGTAAATAATTTCTCATTTTTTATTGAACAATTAAAAAAAACAATATAACACATGGCTTTAAAAAGACGAATAAAGGTTGAGGCAGGATTTGCAATGTCGTCCATGACTGACATTATATTCCTACTTCTTCTGTTTTTCATTATTGCATCAACCATGTCGTCGCCCAACGATATAAAGCTGAATCTTCCACAAAGTAAAGCGAAAAGTTCAACTAAGGCAGTAATCGCCAAAGTATCGATAGATGCCGATGGCAATTACTTTGTAGCTAAAGGAAATAGCTTGCCAGAGCAAATTCAGCCAGAATTATTGGAATCGTATATCATGAACCTTGTGGCGCAGGATACAAGCACCTATATAGCATTGCATGCCGACCAAGACATAGCATACAAAGAGGTTGTAAAAGTGTTAGATATAGCCAATCAGCATAAATTAAAATTGGTTATTGCTACCAAAACATCAGAAAAATAAAACAAAGTGGATAAATCAGATCTATACGGCATCATTGGCTCAGGAATCATAACCGGTTTACTGATTCTTTTGTTGTTTCTAATTGTGCTTCCTGGCGCAAAAAAAATAGATGACGAAGGAATCATGGTGAGCTTTGGAAATTTCTCTGAGGGTGCTGGGATGAATGAGCAACAACAAGCTGCGCCTATACCTAAACCGACTCCTAAACCAACTCCTACTCCAACTCGAACTCCAACCCAAACTGCCAAACCAGTAATCAAGGATTTAATGACTCAGGATGATAATTCGGTGGCTATTGCTGAACAAAAGAAAAAAGATAAACAGGAAAGATTAGAAAGAGATGCAGTTGAGAAAAAAAGATCGGATGATTTGAGAGTGGCCAATGAGAAAAAGAGGAAGGAACAAGAAGCTATTGAAAAAGCAAATTCGATGGATGGTATGTTTGGCAATAGCAATTCTAGCGGAAGTGGAAAAACCACTGGCAATACAAACTTAGGGAATCCGCTTGGTTCGGGCAGTTCAGGAGGAAATTCATGGTCGTTAAATGGAAGATCGCTCAATGGGAGGTTGGTCTCACCGAGTTACGACAAAGACGTGGAAGGAAAAGTTACAGTCAATATCCGAGTGGATGCCAATGGCAATGTAATCAATGCATCAGTTGGCTCACCTACTACTATTTCGGACCCAACGACAAGAAATGCTGCTGTTTCAGCAGCTAAAAACACTAGATTCACAGCTGGAAACGGAGTTGCTACTGGCTCGATAACTTATAATTTTAATTTAAGATAAGGATTAAAAGGATTTGAAATTTGGAGAGTTTGAAATTTGAGATTTGGAAAAGTTTAGCGTTCAGGGTTTAGCGTTTAGCGTTCGGTGTTTAGCGTTCGGTGTTTAGTGTTCGGTGTTTAGTGTTCGGTGTTTAGCGTTCGGTGTTTAGCGTTCGGTGTTTAATGTTTAGCGTTCGTTTCTTGTATACTCGTTTACTATTTGCTGTTTGCCGTTAAAACTACTCACTTTCTGCTACTTACTACTAACTACTTACTACTTACTACTAACTACTTACTACTTACTACTTACTACTTACTACTTACTACTTACTACTTACTTCAAACTAACTTCCATTTAATTTAAAAATTCATGAAAGTACTATTATTTTTAGCTGAGGGTTTCGAGGAAATTGAAGCCATAGCTGCCATCGATATTTTTCGTAGAGCTGATATTGAAGTCGTTACTATCTCAATAAGCAATGAGAAAACGGTGTGCGGAGCTCATCAGGTTTGTATTGTTGCCGATAGTGTTTTTGACAAAACTGATTTCAGTGGCGATTTCTTAATTTACCTGCCTGGTGGACTTCCTGGAACTACAAATCTTGATAATCATGCTGGCTTGAAGCAACTCATTTCGGAACAAGTAAGCAAAGGAAATCAGATGGCCGCCATCTGTGCAGCGCCTTTAATTTTAGGGAAAATGGGAATTCTGAAAGGGAAAGAAGCCATTTGTTACCCTGGATTTGAGAATCAACTACTTGAATCTACAATCTCAGAAAAAACAATTGTAAAATCTGGAACAATTTATACAGCCAAAGCAGCGGGAGTGGCTATTCAATTTGCACTCCGAATAGTCGAAGATTTATGTGGAAAAGAGAAAGCTAACGAAATTGAAAAATCGATTTATTTGGAACCCCTAACCTAGACAAGCTAGAACCAAGAATCAAGAGCCAAGACCTTAGACACAAAAAAAAATGTTAAATTAAAGATACAAAAAGTTGATTAAAAAATCATTCTGTTTTGAAATAAATTAGGCTAGTTTTTATTTAAGAATATCAATATTGTTTTATAAACAGCTTGATTTAAATGATTTGGCTAAATCAAATATTTAATTATTGTTCAAAAAAACACATCAACTTCAGAGTTTAGGTACTAAAAGAGGAATTATATTAGTTTTGTCACATCATTAGCTTTTAGCTGCATATCGCATTTTCTCGTAACTCCTAACTCTTTATATTCCTAAGTATTTTTTTTCGGACAGGATTCACATTATTTATAGGATTAAACTGTCATCAACTCTCAAAATAGTAAATTGTAAATGTTCAAATTGTAAATTCTAATTATTCTCACTATATGAATAAAATCATTACTTCTACAACTATTTTTTTGTTATTTACGTTCCTAATTTCCGCTCAAACAGCTAAACAACAAAACTTGAAAGCTGGCAT
>JBBRHJ010000296.1:0-4581 GCA_038222885.1 Bacteroidales bacterium
ACTGCTCTGATTAGAAATACGCTATTTGCATTTCCATTCAACTTGAAAGAACCCTGATAGTCGTTGATTTTCTTGGAATATAATCTTATTCCAGTAACTGAATATACTTCAATATTTTCTACAAGATTTTCACAGTCAAAACTCACAAGTCCCGAATTAGATGCATGATGTAATTTTAAACCTGAATTTTCATTTGTGTGGGGCAAAGACGAAGTTTGTTCGTAAGCCGGAACAGGTAACGAGAATATTGAGTTATCTGTTGCAAAATCAGCTGGGTTAAATTTACCCAATACCTGATCTTTCCAAATACCGGATAAAAATGTAGCGCCAGGGATTTTTAAATCTCCAGATGGTTCGTACAAATAACGAGAACTGGATTCAGAAAAAAGATAAGGACCATATCCTGGCTTTTTCAACATACCCAACATCCACTGATCCATTCCAGATGTAAAATTATCCTGTGCTTTTAAGGCATACATTGCACAAATATACGAAACGGTAGCTCCTAAAACTACACTGCTGTAGTCTGTAGCCGGCGACAAAGTGAAGCCATCGGCAAAATTTCCAGTTGAATTAACTCCTCCACTCTTGAATGCCCAGCAAGGTGCTTCCACAGGCACTATACCATACATTTTAATAATACTTGTGGCATCAGGAGTCCCATTTATCCATGCAGGTTTAATACCGAGCGTTCCACCTTTAATGGTAAAAGTTCCTGTGTTAGCAGGCAAACCGGTAGAAGCGTCTAAATAATCATTAATATCTGTTACAACATAATAGTTATTTCCAGCACCAGGACCCGATTCAATTTTCAGTTTTAAATTCAATACCTCGCGGGCAGCTCTGTATGAAGGCCATTCAAAACTATTATTAACTGTAATAGTTCCAGCTCCTACCAAAATAAAGGGTAAAGTAAGATTTTGAAAAGGCAAACTATTTGTGGCAACTGTTGCTCGGCGCATAGATCCCTCAGCTGGCGTATTCGGTTCGTTCACACCTTCTTTTGCTATGTACATATATTGCGAATAATCTGACAAAAAATACGATGGATCGCGACCCGCAACCGATTGGTTGACCGATAGCATGCCACTGTGATTCATCATTTTTCCAACAATTGTAAGTAAAGCACCATAACCCGGTAAATGTCCACCATTGTGAGTTAAAGTACCGCCCGCCAATAATACCTCATACGTATCAATAGCTCTTTGCACAAGTCTGATTCGACAGATTTGGCGTTCTTCTGTGGTTAGCCACCCAGCTAAAGCACCTATTGCTGCATCTCCTATTATTTCAGACATACCAGCACCATAACTTTGACCATTATCGTTGTAATTAGATTTATAAGATCGGCTGAAGTTTAAACCAGCGTTCAAAATTGACGGTCCTGGTATAAGACTTGTTAATCGAGAAGGCAGAAAAGGAGCTGGCAAGTCAACTGCAAGGGTTTTACCTAATACGCTTGTTACGGGCTTTTGAATGATATAGGAGTCCAGATTAATCATCTGAGAAAGCGTTAAGAATTCTGGATTGGCTCTACGGTCCGCACTTCTTACAACTCCTGGACGGAAAGCATCAGCGGGTGGAGTCGTATAAAGAACAGTAAGTACAGCGGCGGCATCAATTACTGTTTCACCAGGCAGTGTAGTAAGTATGGATTTTGCTGTACTTACAATATCCCCAGCAACCAATGCCATTGGAGTAATTCCGTCCCAACCCAATGCCGAATCATAATTTGCATTTGGATCAGCCACTGTTGCATATCGAATAGCACCACGACTATCCCAACCAAAAGCTTTTTTGGTAATTATTGGACCTGTGTTATTATTATAATAGGTTCCAATAGGTGGGTTTTTAACTGTAATGTTGACATCTGCTGTTACTGATACTTTCTTCATGTCGAATACGTTTGCACCGTTTATTCGAGCTGGAACAGCACTTACCAAATTTACTCCTTCTTCAGGAGCAATAATCCACGGTTGTCCATCTACAAAATAGCCAAAAGTTACCGGCTTATCAAATGTCCATGAAAAAGTATGTGGTCCCATTTCTACTGTTACAGTATTACTTTTTACAGTAAATTTATCAGAAGATCCATTTACGAAAACATTAATTGGAATTACACCTGCCGACGCAACAATCAAATTCCCTGAATAAACAGCTATTGGCAGTCCGGCCATTAAGCGAATATAGATAGGGGTAGAAGCAATTGTACCAGCTATTTTGCTAAGTGTAATTGGAGTGGCTCCGAAATTTCCACCGAGAGTTGTCGATATTTCAAAATTTGCTGGTGGAGTTACTGTAATATCTGAAGTGAGATTAATCCCGCTTACATACACGGGTTTTTCGGTCGATGGACCATTATCAACTATATAAGTTAAACCAGATAAAGTTTGAACAGATGCCGTGACAAGTGTAATTACTGAACCATCGCAACGAACATTTTGTGTAGGAGCTGTTGGACTTGTTAATACTATATTTTCTCCTGAATAAGTACCTACTGTTAAACCGGCTTTCAATCGAACATAAACAGCAGTACTACTTACTTTTCCTCCTGAGTGAGATAAAATTATGGGGGTCGATAAAAATCCAGATCCTGATGTCAATGAAATTTCATAATTATCAGATGGCGTAATAGTTACATTACCAATTAGATTTGATCCACTCACATTAAACGATTGCTGGTCAGATGGACCACCTTGAGTAGTATATTTAAACCCCACAAGAGATGTCATTGAAGGAGCAATTTTAGGTGTAGGCTCCGACATTATTTCTTCCCAAGTAGTTGCAATCCGGATTCCACTAATCCTGCCGGTTGTACCTGCAGTACTATTTGATTGTTTGATATACAAATAACTTATGCTATTATCGCCAATATACGTATCGGTCTTAGTTATCCAACCTGTGGTCGGTTCCGTTATGCTTATTGCAGGATTCACAAGGATTGAACATATATCATTATTCGCTCCTGGAATAATTTCAAATTTCAACACCACCAAATAAGTTGTATTTAAATCGTAATCAAAGCCTGTAAAATTGCCTGATGCATTTTTACGATCTATTCCAAATGCTATTTTGCCAGTAGCAGCATCTTTTTTTGTGCAAATATTTGAATAGAATTTAAGTGTACCACTATTCGTGCTAAATCCCATAAAATAACTCGCTGTGGCATTTGAAGCTGATATATTTACCAAAGCCGATAGATAAACAGTACCTTCAGTCACTTCGGGAAACTGCAAAGCTGCGATTTCTGATGCAGAGGCCAAAAAATATGCTTTATTACCAACAGCAGATGATGGATAGCCAGTGTATTCAAAACTCCCAGCTTGTACAGGAATTTGAGCTTTGGATCCTGCAGCAACAATAGCTGTCCATGTGGTACCAGTACTAATATTTGTTTGACCTACTAATGAACCTTCGGCATAATTAAAGTTTTCTTTCACCAGCAAAGTAGCTTTAGCACTCTCTGCAAAAAAAAACAAAAGACCTAGTGCGAAAATAAATGTAACTTTTTTCATGAATGATTGAATTAACATCTTAAATACGAACAAATTAAGTAATCTGCAAATATAAAGAGTTATTTACGCTCTACCAATACACTAAATGCGATTTTGTATGCACTAAATGTCACAATTGGTTTACCCGATCGTATTTAACAATTCCCCGTTAAAAAATTTCCGAATTTATGCAGCAATTTTGAACCAATCCCTTAGTTCAGCAATGATTTGTATATTTTTAGTAGAGTTCGGGTTTGTAACGTGAAAGTGTAAATTTCAAAAAAAAGGTTCTGCTCCTAATAAAATAATCGGTTATGAAGCAGCTAAAAAAGAATCGGTTGTTATATGCAGTCTTTGCAAGTACCAACCGAAATGTTCAAACAAGCTTTGGTTGGAAATTTAATAGATCCCTTTTAATTCAAACCTGATCGGCTTATCATTCAATAAAGGTTTTATCTTTTTCAGGTCTTTTTCAGTCAGATATTCAGGAGTATTATTTCTTGCCAATATTGCCGAATCTGTTCTACTGAATGACAAGGATATAAAGCTCGTTTCAAGTACAGTCTTTATCCAGTCTGAATCAGTACCAAGAGCCATAAATTTAGTTTTGTCAAGCCATTCAATAGCTTTTGGCATCCTAAACTTCAAATCAACCGGCGTCCAGGCTGTATCATAAAATTCAATGTTTGACTGGCATATAGAGCCACAAACCGTATGAATAATTCCGATAGCCGGAGTTCCATCCTTCCTATTAAAAAGTTTCATTTCGAATATGGAAACAGGTGTATTTTGAACAACTAAACATTGCTGAATGGAGTCAAAAAACAATAGGTTTACCGGATTTCCAAAACGGTTCATAATGGTATCATTTTGTTTGGCTTTATAATATTCTAAAAGCTCAAGACGGTTTTGACGTGTCAGAGTTGGATTCAAACCATCTGGCATGTTTACATACAAACTCTCAATATTCTGAGAACTTAAACTTTGAATTACAAATGCCAGACAAAACAAAATCAGATATTTATTTCTTTTCAATTGTAGTTTCATTATTCGTATTCTTTTTAGTTCCACTCAATAAATGCCAATA
>JBBRHJ010000297.1:0-4564 GCA_038222885.1 Bacteroidales bacterium
AAGTTTGAAAAACTCTGTAGAATCATGCTAAAAATAAGCAATTACAAATCGAACTGTGGAGAAATTAATGTAAGCCACTTTCTTTGATAGTATTTGTAAGAACAATTTAGTCCTACTGAGTAAACGCTATAGTCTTATTTATTAAATGTTAAGGAATTTGAATTGCAAACCCAAAAAAGGCAGAAAAACGACCACAATCCTGCTAAAATAAGCAAAATTGTGGCCGAAGCTGGTGAAGGCGAGGGGAATCGAACCCCTGTCCGAAATCAAATCCACTAAAGCATCTCCGGGTGCAGTTAATGTGTTTAGTATTCCCCTTCTGCAAAAACCGTTAACAAAATTTGCAGTCCTGTAGCTTCATAATGCCGATCAATCTCAAAGCTTTGAAAGATCCGTTCCCACGTTTGACCTGCCGACGCAGTAGGTCTGCTATCTGACTCCGGCTACCTAGGCAGCAGATCGCCTAGACCGAAGAGTGCTTAAATTAAGCAGCTATTAATTGTGGTTTTGCAATTACTTGCGTTTCTCGTTTTTTTAAGTGGCCAACGAGATCCACTACCCGCTTCCGTAGTCTCAACAACCCCGTCGAAACCAGTGCGCCCCCATGTAATGTAGCTGAGGCTACTAAAGTATACAATGAAATCAATTATTGTGCAATGCCATGCCTAATATTTTTATACTTTTTATGTGCTTTCAATATACCTTTTGTATACTAAAAATCCACATTGTTCTGCTCATTTGCATCTCCTTTGTGGATTTTCTTTCTGTTGAAAGCTTTTAAATTCGGTGTTTTTCTTGTTATAGGGTTTATTACTCCCCACGAACCTCGCAGTTTTTTATTAAAATCACGCCTGACCTTTTTACTGCTTTTTTCTAATGGAACAAATGGTTTATTCTTCATATCAACCTCCGGTAAATGGTTAGTTACAAACTAATTATATACCGGACACATACGTCTGTCGATATGCAAATTTTCTGTTTTCTATTTTCCTTTTTTCCTATCTTACATTGTAACCTTGATCTTCAATCGCATTCTTTACTGATTCAACAGTTGTCTTTGCAGCTTCATACGAAACCGTTACTGTTTTAGCGGCTAAATCAACATCAACATTATTTACTCCATCGAGTGCGCCGACCGCTTTTTTAACTGCATTTTCGCAGTGTGAACATGACATGCCATCAACATTTAGTATTAGTTTTTCCATAATATTCTTTTCCTTCCTTTTTAAATGATTATCTTTTTAACCTTAATAATTTTTGATAATCTTTTTGATGTTTTTATTAAACGTTACTAGTACAATTATTATATCATTAGATTGAGTAGATAACAGCTATTCTATCCTAAATTTTCACAAGCCAATATGACTTATTTTAGATCGAACGGTTTTAGAAATTTGTCTACTTGAATTGGCTTTCCATTATCATCTTTCACGTTAACTTTTTTAAATGCCCAACCTTCAACTTTTTCTGGGTTCACGCCTGCATCAATAAACACCTTAGGATTTAGTACAAAAACTATATCTTTGTCATTAGTACTAATGTCTTTAGCCCATTCAAAAACATTTCCGTTTGCCAAGTCGATACCATAATGGTCAAGATCCGAGTGATATTTAATGTTTGTGCGTTTCAATTCTACGATTTTTTCGTAAGAAGTCAGAGGAGTTGCATCCCCGCTATAAGTAAGAACTTCTTTACCAAGTTTAGTTCCAACCATGATTTTGCCATCAAAAGCCATTCCAGCAGGAAGTTTAGAAATATCTAAACCTGCGTCAACAAATGGTTTTGAATCAAATTCCAACATGACATCATGAATTGGACTTTTGCTATAATCCTTGCTCCATATAAATCTTGCTGTACCGTCAGGTGCACTCAGTGCCCACCCTCCATTCCTCTCATCTGCTTTGATATTGTTTGGGATTTTTTCCAAAATAGCCTTAAATGAAGTGATTGATGTTTTGCCTACAACATCAACTTGCTTGCAAGAAGCAAATGCAAAGATTGTTGTAATAGATAGTGCTAAAAAAATAAGTTTCTTCTTCATAATGATTTCCCTTTCGTTTCCATTGTTTATTATTTATAAAAATATAGTAATTTTTTGAGCTTTAAAAATTTCAAATTATCACCATATAGTTAGCCAGTAATTTTAATTAATTCATCGATTATACTTTTTGGTGCATCTTAGTATCATTTTTTGTAAGGTCTGAATCTTTTAAGTCTTAATGCATTTGTTAACACAGATACTGAACTTAAGGACATTGCTGCGGCTGCAAAAATTGGATTTAAAAGAGGTCCACCAAACAGATATAGAATTCCCGCTGCTATCGGAATGCCTGCAACATTATAACCGAAAGCCCAAAAGAGGTTCTGTTTGATATTTCTAATTGTGCTCTTGCTAAGTTTTATTGCTGTAGGAACATCCATCAGATCGCTTCTCATTAGAACAATGTCAGCAGACTCTATTGCAACGTCAGTTCCAGAGCCAATTGCAATTCCTATGTCAGCTTGAACGAGTGCGGGTGCATCGTTTATTCCGTCACCAACCATTGCAACTTTTCTACCTAGCGCCTGTAATTTTTTAACCTCATTTGATTTATCCTGTGGAAGCACTTCGGCAAGTACCGTTGTAATTCCAACTTGCTTAGCAATGGCTTGAGCTGTTTTGCGATTGTCACCGGTAATCATTGCAACTTCGATTCCCATTTCCTGAAGTTTCAAAATGGCTTTTGCACTGCTTTCCTTGACCGTATCAGCAACTGCAATTATTCCTGCAATTTTATCATTCATGGCAATATACATTGGCGTTTTTCCTTCATTTGCCAAATCGTCTGACTGACTTTCAAGCATTTCAAGAGATATATTTCTTTCGTCCATAAGTTTCCTGTTACCAATAACTGTATTTATACCATTTATCAAAACTTCAATTCCAAATCCAGGAATTGCCATGAATTTTTCTACCTTAAGAAATTCAAGATTTTCTTTTTCGGCTTTTCTTACAATTGCTTCGCCTAAAGGATGTTCAGAACCTTTTTCCGCAGAAGCTGCTATTTGCAAAAGCTGTTCTTTTGAAATATCTGATGCAACAATTATGTCGGTCACTTCTGGTTTACCTTCTGTTATTGTTCCCGTTTTATCAAACACGATTGTATTTATCTTATGAGTTGTTTCTAATGCTGCTCCACCTTTTATTAAAATGCCATATTCTGCGCCTTTTCCGGTTCCAACCATAATAGCTGTTGGTGTCGCAAGTCCTAGTGCACAAGGGCAGGCGATTACAAGCACTGCAATGAAAATTGTTAAAGAAAAAACTAAGGATTGCCCTGAAATGAACCATGCCAAAAAGGCTAATACTGCAATCAGACAAACTATTGGTACAAAATATCCAGAAACGATATCTGCCATTTGAGCAATTGGAGCTTTTGAGCCTTGTGCATCCTCGACAAGTTTGATAATCTGCGCAAGTGCGGTATCCCCGCCGACTTTAGTTGCCTTAAACTTAATCAACCCGTTTTTGTTGATACTCGCAGCATAAACTTTGTCTCCAGTCTTTTTATCAATAGGCATACTTTCACCAGTAAGCATTGATTCATCTATTGCCGTATTTCCTTCAAGCACAACACCATCAACTGGAATTTTCTCTCCAGGTTTTACAAGGATTACATCTCCGATTTCCACTTCGTCAATAGGTGTTTCAATTTCTTTTCCATCAAAAATAACAATCGCTGTTTTCGGAGCAAGCCCCATCAGCTTCTTGATTGCCTCCGATGTTTTCCCTTTTGACACTGCCTCTAGGGATTTACCTAACAAAATCAATGTTATGATAACACCTGCTGTTTCAAAGTATAGCCCGTCTACGGCTCCGAAATTTCCAATTATAATTTGGTACGTTGAATACAAACTGTAAGTTATTGCTGCTGTTGTACCTATTGCAATCAATGAATCCATATTAGGACTTCTTTGAATAAGAGCTTTAAAACCTACTGTATAAAATCTGTATCCTGCAATAATTACAGGAATTATAAGCCCAATTTGTGTTAATGCATATGTCAATGGAAATTGCATTGGGTTAAGAAAACTTGGTATTGGAAATCGAAGCCACCATATCATTGAGCCCATCGCAAGGTATAGTAATGGCAATGCAAATGCAACAGAAACTTTGAATTTTATCCACAGCGTCTTGATTTCTTTTTCCTTTCGCAATTTATCTTCATCAACGGTTACTTTCTTTTCAATATCAAGAACTTTATATCCGATTTTTTCAATACTCTGTCTTATGCCTGCAATTCTGATTTTTTGAGGATCATAAGTAACAGTAGCTTTTTCAGTAGCTAAATTAACCGATGCTGTAACAATTCCTTCTTGTTTTGAAAGTACCTTTTCGATTCTCTGAGAACATGCCGCACAAGTCATCCCACCAATTGGAATCGTAATTGTTTTTGTTTGTACCTCTTCTATTACATTATAGCCAATCTTTTCAATTGCTTCTCTTATTTTCGGCATGACAACTTCCTGATTTTCAAATTCCACGGATAATTTTTCTGTGGCAAAATTCACTGAAGCACTTTTA
>JBBRHJ010000298.1:0-4519 GCA_038222885.1 Bacteroidales bacterium
CACGTATTCCAACACATCAAACAGGTCGCTTTTCTCTGCATTAATCAATACTTGTAAAGTGGCTAATTCATTTTTTCCGAATCCTGCATCAGCCAATTTCTCCAACAAAGTCCTCCTAGTCATAGGATTACTCCAGAGTATCCGTAATTCGTCCTCGCTTTTGAATAGATTTGGCAATTCTCCAAAAAGATTGTTTAAGAATTCTTCGGCCGACATGGGCTTTCCATCAGCACTCCAAAACGAAGTGGAAATCATGTGTTGGATTTCTAACTCTTTGCCATTTCTCAATTTCACCTTAGTTTTCTTAATGCAAACACAAGGTTTTTGTCCGCATCTCTCACAGGGTGGTGGCGGTTCTTTAAAACAAATACAAGGAGATTGTTGACAAATTGGACAAGGAATTTTTGTTTTTTTCTCACAAATGCAAGGATCTTGTCCACATTTTGAACAAGTTTCATCAATTGGTTCTCCATCCCATTCAGGGTCTGAGAAGTGATGATAGGCATTTACAAAATCGTAAATAGTGAAAAATTCTTTGCCATCGAACAAACGTGTGCCACGACCCACAATCTGTTTAAATTCAATCATAGAATTTACAGGACGCATCAAAACTATATTTCGAATATTTCGTGCATCAACACCTGTTGATAGTTTTTGCGAAGTGGTTAGTATAGTGGGAATTGACTTTTCATTGTCCTGAAACTCTCGTAGAAACTGTTCTCCTATTTCACCATCGTTGGCAGTAACACGAACACAATAATTGGGGTTTTTACTCTTTTTGTTTTGGTTTATCAAATCACGTACAGCTGAAGCGTGGTCTTGGGTAGCACAAAAAACAATCGCTTTCTCCTTTTGATTGGCTTCGTCCATATAGATTTTTACCCGCTTGGCTTCCCTTTCTTTGATTTCAATAATTTTATTAAAGTCAGGTTCGGTGTAAAGCCTTCCTTCCTCTATTTCGCCTTCAATTATTTGGTCGTCGCTGGTATAAATATAATCGTCGAGTGTGGTTTGTATGCGTTTTACCTTAAAAGGAGTAAGAAAACCATCATTGATACCTTCTCTGAGTGAGTAAACGTAAACAGGCTCACCAAAATACTTGTAAGTGTCCACATTGTCATTACGTTTGGGCGTAGCGGTTAAACCTAACTGAACTGCTGGAGAAAAATACTCCAGAATAGCTCTCCAGTTTCCTTCGTCATTTGCACCGCCACGATGACATTCGTCTATTATGATAAAATCAAAATAATCAGCTGGATATTGACCAAAGTTACAATTGGGAGTTTCATAATTGCTCAATGGTGCAGCAGCAAGACTACTGATATTTTGCTCCAATTCAATGTTTGAAACTGGAGCTTTGGTCATAAAACTCTGAAAAATAGTAAAGAAAATACTTCCGTTGGTCGGAACGTTTCCAGATTTCTTAATTTCACTTGGTTTTATACGCACCAAAGCATCTTCGGGGAAGGATGAAAAAGAGTTAAAAGCTTGGTCGGCTAAAATGTTACGGTCAGCTAAAAATAAAATTCGAGGTCTACGACTTCCATCACGTTTCAAGTTCCAACGGGTTTGAAACAATTTCCAAGCTATTTGAAAAGCAATAGCCGTTTTGCCTGTTCCAGTAGCTAATGTTAACAATATTCTTTGCTGGTTTTTTGCAACTGCCTCCAAGGTATTTCTGACAGCAATTTCTTGATAATAACGCAGTTGCCAACTTCCACTTTTGTCTTCAAAAGGGATAGACGAAAATTTCTCTCTCCAAAGTTCGGTTTGTTCGCTTTCAGTACCTTTCGGATAGGTCTTAAGCCAAAGTTCGTCGGGTGTCAGGTAATTCTCAACCAAACCTTCAGCACCTGTTTTCATACAAATGCTGTAAATCTCCTTTCCGTTGCTGGAATAGGTAGTTTCGAGTTTTAGTTTCTCGGCATACAATTTGGCTTGTGCCACACCTTCTCCAACAGACAATTCGTTGCTTTTTGCCTCAACAACAGCCAGTTTAACACCTTTGTAAACCAATATATAATCGGCTTTCATGGGCTTGCTCCGTACACCGCCAACATTTATTTTACCGTCGGTAATTTGGGCTTGTCGCTCACGTAGTATTTTTGAACCTTCCACCACGCCCCAGCCACAAGCTTTTAACTTAGGGTCAATCAGTTCTGCTCTTGTTTCGGCTTCGTTCATAGATAAGATTTTTATAATTTATTGGTTCTATCAAATAACCATCAAATAAGATTTGTGTTTTTTATCACATAACCATCACATAAGAATATGATGATTATCAGTAAGATATAATTTCAGAGGCTATTCCTATCACATAACCGTCACATAAGAATAATAAGTGAAATTTACTTTTCTATCATAAGACTAAATAACAGAAATTGCTAAGTTTAATTGTTTCTTCCAATATCATCTAACAGTTTAGTTGTAAAATACTTTCCTGTTTTTGCTGCTCCTTTAAATTCAATTAAGTTTATTGTTTTTAAAATCTTCAAGTATCTTTGAATTGTCCTGTGTGATTTCCCAATTAAAGCGATAATTTCATTTGTCGACACACCATTTTCATTGGTCAATATTGCATTTGCAACGTCAATTAAACCGCCAATTACAGCGTCATTTATAGCGTCAATCATTCCGTCATTTACAGCGCCATTTACAGCGTCATTTACAGCGTCATTTACAGCGTCATCAGCTTTAGTTGTTACAGTAATATCTTGAAAAGATAGAGTTGTAGCACCAAGTTTACTTTCCCATTTAGGTTTTGGATAAGATTTATTCTCACAGTCTTTTATGATTAATACGGTTCCTCTCCCAATTTTTTCAATCAATTGTCTAAGAAAACAAATGTGAGCAATATCGGGATTGCGTGGTATTGATAAATGATTTTTTGTGAGGTCAGAAGGACTGTATCCGCCATATAGTTCGCCAGAGTTGATAATTTCTAAATGGTCAGGATAAAACAATATATTCACTGTACCTGAGACGCTTGAATAGTCACGATGTATAACTGCATTCATTAAACCCTCTCGCAGAGCTAGCTTTGGATAGCTAATGTCTTCCCTCAACCATTTTTTCTCCGAAAATTTAGTTTTTGTCGCAATATTTACTTCAAAAAACTGAAGAATTTCCTCAATATTTCTAAAAAGATTACCTTCCAAAATTCTATCATAAGCGTAACTATCAGTTGATTTAGTTCCTTTAAATACAGTAAGTCTGATGCGACATTGAGGTAAATAACGAGTTGGCTCTTTTGCAAAAAGCACCACCGCAGCATTCGTCAAATTACCATTATGATACAATCCATAATAAGTCAAAAATTCCTCAACTTCGTTTCCAGAAAAAATCTTACCTCTGCCAAATTGAGCCAAATCTTTTAATGTTTTACGTATTTCTAATTCGTCCAAATCAGCTATATCAACGCCTAAAGTTGGTTGACGTTCCCAGTGCAGTTCTGTCTTTTGTCGCTCAGTAATAAGGGTCGAAATTTCACTTGGCGAAGCTTTAATAGTAGTATTTCCTCTTCTAAAATAGATCGTATCATTAAAAATATAAGGTGGTTTTGAACCCTTCCACACTTTTGCCAAAATAATTTTGTATGTTCCGATACTCTCTGTCGTAACGGTAATAGGTACTTCTGGGATAATTGATTGAAAAAGGTATTGTTTCAATTTCAATTCATGTTTTTCGGCATTTAACACTCCCTTAACTTTTCCATCATCCTGAATGCCAATAAGTACAATACCACCTTCGCCATTTAAAAATGCACAAAGCGATTTTGCAATCTCTTCTTTGCGAACCACCACTTTAAATTCAAGCTGTTCGCTTTCTCCTTGTTTAATTAGAGCTTTTAAAAGTTGTTCGTCTTTCATTTTATATCTTTCTTTAAATTATCAATTTCATTTCGTCTCCTTTTTTCGTCTTTGAATTGTTGCTCTATGAAAAACAACAAATCACCAGTATTAGCAAATGGTTGCACCCAGTTGTGACTTACATCATTGTACATATCAACCACTTTGATGCTATCTAAAACTGAATTCTTTTTTATTTCAAAATTATTTCTTTCGCCGCTGGGTTTATACATATACGATTCAAATAACTTTCTGAGAAATTCAATTTTTTCATCAGCAACAAACCATCTTGGTCGATTTAATTTTACAGCCTCTAAAAATTCTTTATGCGTAATTCCAGAACCATATCTTGGGAAAATGATTCCCAAAAACAAATCACAATCTTCAACAGCTTTCAAGCATGCCTTTTCAGGATTATCCATAAACTCTACTGGCACATAGAGGCTTCCCTCTTTGGACATTATTACATCATAACCGAACTGCTGACGAAGTATTGCTGAAATTTGGTCTAAAGTATCCTTACTGCCATAAACAGTTGATGAAACCATGATTTTTAGTTTTCGTTTTTTAGCCATTTTACATTTCTTTAATTCAGCTTATGTTTTCCTGCATTCCTATAATTCCCCATTAAACGCCTTTTGCAACACACTCTTTTTCAATTCTTCCAAATC
>JBBRHJ010000299.1:0-4506 GCA_038222885.1 Bacteroidales bacterium
GTACCCGAAGCGGGACTTGAACCCGCACAGCCGTGAAGCCAAAGGATTTTAAGTCCTTCGTGTCTACCATTCCACCATCCGGGCGTGATATGACTAATTTTTGAGCGAAAGACGGGACTCGAACCCGCGACCCCGACCTTGGCAAGGTCGTGCTCTACCAACTGAGCTACTTTCGCAATTTTTTTTGTTGGATAATAAAATCGTTTTCTTATTTATATCTTGCCAAGGTCGGAAAAGTGTCCGATTTCTTAGGGGCAAGGTCGTGCTCTACCAACTGAGATACTTTCGCAATTTATATTATTCTTGCTTGATTATTTTGGGTAATCAAATTGCTTTTACTCTCAAAGCGGCTGCAAAGATAGGTATTTTTTTTAATTACCGAAATACTTAACTCAAAATATTCAACACTTCTGCTGTTTTTTTTTATTAAAAAAGCGGACAAATAGAATCTGCCCGCTTCTTTTATTCTTTTACACTTATGCAAGTGCAATAAACAATTCTCCTTCAACTTCGTTGAATTGTACTTTACCTTCGCGAGCCAACCAACCAAGCGCAAGATTCAAATCTTTTTCGGTCAATTTCGTGGCTTTCTTAACGGCTTTTACATTGAGTATGCCGCTTTCCAATGCTGACCAAATAAGACCTGCATTGTTTCCAATTTTCTCGTTTAACATAGTTTTTTTGTTGAATTAAAACGTAAATAGAATTAAATTCGGTACAAAAATAACGAAAATATGTTATATAGCATAATTATTTGCGCAATATTTGCAAATAGCCGATGTTTTTATGTTTCTAAACATACATTTCGTCGATAATCGACTTGTATGATTGCATAATCACCGCTCTTCTTATTTTGAGCGTATTGGTCAGTTCACCTGTTTCTATACTGAATCCTTTTCTAATCAACGAGAATTTCTTGATTTGCTCGTAGTTAGCCATTCCCTTTTGAAGTTCTTTGATACGTCCTTCAATCAGGCTATATATTTCCGGAGTTCTTAGCAATCCATCCTGACTTTCATACGCAATCTTATTCTTCTCTGCGTATTCAATAATGGCAGGCATAGTAGGTACAATAATAGCTGTTACAAAATTTCGTTCATCGCCAATGGCTGCCACCTGCTCAATATACTTATCCAAAGCCAACAAGGTCTCGATAGCTTGCGGCGCTATATATTTACCATTAGAAGTCTTAAATAAATCTTTGATGCGCTCAGTGAGAACTATCTGGTCGCCTTCGAGATACCCAGCATCACCAGTTTTAAACCATCCGTCTTCGTTAAAAGCCGCATCAGTAGCTTCTCTATTTTTATAATATCCTGGGAAAATAGTTTTACCTTTCAATAAAATCTCACTATCCTCACCTATTTTCACTTGAACATCAGGCATAATATTACCAACGGTTCCGATTTTAAAACCTTCATAGTTAAAGCAACTCACTGTGGCAGTACTTTCGGTCAGTCCGTACCCATAAACGATAGGAACGCCTATACTACGCATAAAAGTATTAATATCGTCTGATAATTTGGCTCCAGCCGTAGGGAGCATATTGGCGTTTTCGAGACCAATGGTCTTTTTTACTTTAGAAAAAATCAATTTATCAGCTATGGCATATTTTGTTTGGAGAATTAAGTTTGGTGTCTTACCAATGCGTTTATAATCTAGATTGTAGATTTTACCCACTGCCAAAGCCCAAGTTACCATGCCCATTTTGAAAGGAGACATTTTGGAAATATTATCTTGCACTCCTGCATATACTTTTTCCCAGAAACGTGGAACGGCACACATTAAAGTTGGACGTACTTCTTTTATTGTTTGCTGAATTTCTAAAGGACGTAGATTCACATAAATACTTACCCCTGAATAGATGCAGAAATAACACCATGTACGCTCAAACACATGCGACAAGGGTAAAAATGCGATAGAAACATCTGCATCGGTTACGCTCGTGAGTCGCATTTTATGAATCCGCATTGCTTCAATATAACAAGAATGGGGCATCACTACGCCTTTAGGGTTTCCAGTAGTTCCCGATGTATAAAGCACGCAGGCTAAATCATTCTCGGTCGCCTCGTCTGTGCGCTGGGTAACCTCAAAATGTTTACTTGAGTTCTTTCCTATCACCTGAAATTCAGCATAATAAATAGAATTAAAACCCACATTCAAAACCACGGTTGGATCAAATACTATAATTTTTTTTAAAAATTTAGATGTTTTCATTACCTCACAGGCCACATCGTATTGTAATTGTTCTCCTACAAACATCACCGCAATTTCTGCATCGTTTACTATATATTCTACCTGCGAAACTGAAGATGTGGCATACAGCGGAACCAATACTGCTCGGTTGGCATACAAAGCAAAATCGACCACCAAATTTTCGGACATATTTTGCGAGAACTGCCCAACCCTATCAAATTCATTCACACCAATTTCCACCAAAGCTTTGGCGATTAGATGTGTTTGTGTTTCAAAATCAATCCAGGTAATTGATTCCCAGTCTTTAATTGAGTCTTTTCTTGAAAATAAAACAGGTTTCTGCTGGTACTTTCTCGATTGAAAATGTACAATTTGGGATAGATGAAGTTCTTCCATGATATTCGTGTTTTTGTAGATTGAATTACTGTTGGATACAAAGATAAATATTTGATTGAAAAAAACAACACAGTATCACACTATTTGTGCAGTAATGTTTTTATTTTATTTACAATCAGAATAATAACTTGAAAATAGGTAGCTTTATTTCTGTTCGAATGGATGAATATCCTCAGAAAATTGCAGGTCGGATATAAAATTCGGATTCGATTCAATAAGTTTGAGGGCGTTGAATGCCGCATCCTGATGCGACTCTTTTTTGCTGATTCCATTGCCTTCAGAAACGTATTTATCCGAAATCAGTAAGTTTGTTTTGAAATTGTGTTGATTGTTGGTCAATAACTCTTCTTTGGCCAATACAAATTCGATGGGGAGATGATATTTCTGACTCCACTCAATAATTTTAGATTTAAAATTTACATCTGCAAAAGCCACTTTATCAAGGTCGATGTATTTTTTAATAAGAATTTTTGAAACAAATGATTTACATCTTTTATAACCAAAATCTAAATAAACAGCACCCATAAGCGCTTCGAGTGCATTGCCATAGATATTTTTATTGGTATTTGTTACTACGTGTTTCGAAGTGAGCATCAACTTATCCAGTCCAATTTGCAGAGCAAGCTGGTTTAAAGTATCGCGTTTAACCAATCGCGAGCGCATATTGGTAAGAAAACCTTCGTATTCATTTTCGTACCGATGGTATAAAATATCGGTAATGACAGAATTTAAAACTGCATCGCCTAAAAATTCAAGTCTTTCGTTACTCAACAAAAACCCATCTTCAGTAGTGATTGAAGCAGATCTATGACGAACTGCCAATTCATAATAGTCTATCTTATCGGGATAAAAACCTAGGATTTGGTGGAATGACAAATAAGGCTCTTTCCGAGCAAACGAAAAGAGCCTTATATTGCGAAAGATATTTTTAAACACAGCGATTACTTATTGAATTTTTTTACAATAATACTTGCATTATGACCACCAAATCCAAAAGTATTGGATAAGGCTGCATTAACTACCCGTTTCTGTGCTTTGTTAAATGTAAAATTAAGATTAGAATCAATCTCTGGATCCTCGTCACCTTCGGTAAAGTTGATTGTTGGTGGAATAATATCGTTCACTACCGCCAAAACTGTAGCAATAGCTTCAACAGCTCCTGCCGCACCTAACATGTGACCAGTCATGGATTTTGTAGCACTAATATTTAGTTTGTATGAGTGTTCACCAAACACAGCAACAATTGCTTTAGGCTCCGAAATATCTCCTACAGGAGTAGAAGTTCCATGAACATTGATATAGTCTATATCTTCAGGGTTCATTTCGGCGTCTTTCAATGCACGCTGCATAACCAATTTTGCTCCCAGACCGTCAGGATGAGTTGCTGTCAAATGATAAGCATCTGCCGACATTCCACCTCCAACTACTTCACAGAGAATATTGGCTCCACGAGCTAAGGCATGTTCCATTTCTTCCAAAACCAGACAACCTGCACCTTCAGCCATTACAAAACCATCGCGACTTTTACTAAAAGGTCGAGAAGCAGTTTCACAATCATCGTTGCGGGTAGATAAAGCAGTGAGTGCATTAAAACCACCTACTCCAGCTGGAGTGATAGCAGCTTCAGAACCACCGGCCAAGATTATTGGCGTTTTACCCAAACGAATATAGTTGAAAGCATCTATTATTGCATTTGTTGAAGATGCACAAGCTGACGCTGTAGAATAATTAGGTCCACGAAAACCATACATAATCGAAATTTGACCAGCTGCAATATCAGCAATCATTTTAGGTATAAAGAACGGGTTGAACTTCGGACCTTTATCTAAATTCTGATAATAATAACCTACTTCTTGCTCAAAAGTTTCGATACCACCAATTCCCGCAGCAAAAATAACACCCACCTCATCTCTG
>JBBRHJ010000300.1:0-4462 GCA_038222885.1 Bacteroidales bacterium
TGCAAATCTAGGTTTTTTATGTTGGGAAACCTCAGGAAGTAGACAGAATGACGCACCCATGTATGGCGGAAAACTAATTATCGGAAACAAAAATTGGAAACTGGACAATACACTTTCAGGTTATTGGGGCTGGATGCATACAAGTACGCATTATGGGTCAGATTACGGGGATGTTCCGTTGGTTTATGCTGCAAAATTTACAATCTTGAAAGGATATATGGACTATTTTGCTCAATATCAGTATGGAATTAAGGATTTTCCTTATCATCAGATTCGACTAGGAATTAGCTTTCCTTTGGAGAAATTGACTCCGAAATATAGGGTAGAAAATAAATAGGCGAAGGCGAAGGCTGAGGCAAAGGAAAAAAACTCTGACTATTCAAACTATCCATATTTTATAGTTTCTCAGTTCAAAATATCGGGTAGTGCTAAAAAATACGTAATTTTGCAGCCTAGGTAATTTAATCCTCAAAGTCTCATCTTTTGAGGATTCATTTTTTATAGAAAATAAAATTTTAAAAGTGGATAATAATATAATTTCAACCCATGGTTTTGGGAATGGTTTAGAACGTAAAGATTTTGAGATTATGGCTCCTGCGGGTTCGTGGGAAAGCTTATGGGCAGCGATTAAAGCTGGTGCTGATTCTGTATATTTTGGTATCGAAAAACTGAATATGCGCGCCAAATCGAGCAGCAATTTTACAACTGATGATTTACGCGAGATTGTTCGTATCTGTAAAGAAAACAAGCTAAAAAGCTATCTTACGGTCAACACTATCCTTTACGACAACGATTTAACCTTAATGCGTGAAATTATAGATGTTGCCAAAGAAGCAGATGTTTCAGCCATTATTGCGGCTGATGTTTCGGCTTTGATGTATGCCAATCAGATAGGTGTAGAAGTGCATCTTTCCACTCAATTAAACATTTCAAACGTGGAAGCATTAAAGTTCTATGCTCAATTTGCAGATGTAGTGGTACTGGCTCGTGAACTGAATATGGAGCAAGTTGCTGAAATTTATACATCTATTGCAAAAGACAATATTCGGGGGAAAAGTGGAGAATTGATTCGCATAGAAATGTTCTGTCATGGCGCTTTGTGTATGGCTGTTTCGGGCAAATGCTACCTGAGTTTGCACGAAAAAAACATTTCAGCAAATCGGGGTGCTTGCAATCAAATATGCCGACGAGAATACATAGTAAAAGATAAGGATTCGGAGATTGAACTCGAAATTGACAATGAATATATCATGTCGCCCAAAGACTTGAAAACCATAGGATTCATTGACGAAATGATGCGAGCTGGTGTTCGTGTTTTCAAAATAGAAGGACGAGCCAGAGGAGCTGAATACGTTAAAACCGTAGTAACTTGCTACCGCGAAGCCCTCGAATCGGTATTGGATGGCAGTTTCTCTCAGACGAAAGTTGATGCTTGGGATATTCGCCTGAGTAAAGTGTTTAACCGTGGCTTTTGGAATGGCTATTATCTCGGACAGAGATTGGGAGAGTGGAGTGCCAATTATGGTTCTGAAGCAACTCACAAAAAGATCTACGTGGGAAAATGTACTAACTTTTTCCAGAAATTAGGTGTAGCGGAATTCTTATTGGAAGCACAATACTTAGAAGTTGGCGATGAAATTCTAATCACTGGTGAAACAACCGGAGCCTACGAGGATCATGTAAAAGAGATGCGGGTAGAATTAAATACAGTAGAAAAAGTAGAGAAAGGAACGTACTTCTCCATTAAAACCAACGAACTTATCCGCCGCAACGACAAATTATTTAAGATAGTAGAAACTAAACATCTTAAAAAATAGCTACTGATTTATTTTTACTCGGAGTGCGACTTTGAGACGCACCCCAAGTAAGAGAAATTCAGGTTATTTATTTATCTTTGTGTAGGTATCAATGGGAAGGAAATACATCCTCCGAAAAATCACAGCTCCTACACCAAATCATTTTTATAGCTTTAAATACAAGACTCTTATGAAATTCAAATTGACAATTTTCTTAGTTGTTGGATTCCTACTCCAATCATCATGCGCGAGCATCAATTCAGGCCATAAAAGTACTTTTCAAAGCACAATCATTCCTGGCGCTGATCAGATTGAAGCATATCTTCCTTTATTAAAGGGGAAAAAGGTTGGCATTATGGGGAATCAAACCTCGGTGATTGGGAAGCAGCATTTGGTGGATGTTTTGCTTCAAAAAGGAGTGGATATCAAATTTGCTTTTGCTCCTGAGCATGGTTTTCGGGGTGATATTGAAAGGGGAGAGAAAGTGAGTAATGACAGAGATGCGAAAACTGGGTTGCCACTGTATTCGCTTTATGGAAAGAATGAAAAAGCAGATTCGATTGTGAACTCAGTGGATGTCATGATTTTTGATTTGCAGGATGTTGGCGCGCGTTTTTACACTTATATTACTTCCATGCATCATGTTATGCAATTGGCAACTAAGCACCATAAAAAAGTAATTGTTCTGGATCGTCCAAACCCAAATGGCGACCAAGTGGATGGACCTGTCAGGAAAGATAATAAGTTTAAATCTAATGTCAGCTTTCATAAAATTGCTATGATTCATGGACTCACAGTTGGCGAATTGGCGATGATGATCAACGGTGAAGGTTGGTTGGAGAATGGTGCTCAATGCGATTTGACAGTGATTCCAGTGAAAAACTACGACCATAGCATGAAGTATGAATTACCAGTTATTCCATCGCCAAGTTTGCCCAATTATACTTCGGTTAGGCTGTATATGTCCTTGTGTTTGTTTGAAGGAACCGATATTAATGTAGGAAGAGGGACGGATTGGCCATTCCAAGTCATTGGTTTTCCAAATCCTATTTTTGGCGATTTTACATTTACTCCAAGCACTCGACCAGGCATGGTGGCACATGTAGAACAGCAAGGTGAGAAATGCTACGGTATTGATTTGAGAAACATTGACGCTCAAAAAGAAAAGTTCAGCATGAAGTATGTGATAGATTTTTATAACAAATCAAACTTCAAAAACACTTTCTTTTCAAGAGCAGACTTTTTTGATAAATTGGCTGGTACAGATCAATTAAGACTGCAAATTATGGCAGGGAAAACCGAAGCGGAAATTAAAGCTTCGTGGGCTAATGAGTTGAATCAATATAAAAAGATGCGAAAAAAGTATTTGTTGTATAAGGATTTTGAATAATTATTTCAAATAGGCATGTATATATTGAAGGAAAAGTGGACGAACAGCAAGTTGTGATTATTACTCAATATGTGAAGAAAAATTGAGGCGTTTTTGGGTAATAAATATACAAGTGACAAGCGTTTTCCTAGGCGCTTGAAACAAAATAAAAGTAACTTTTAATCATCATAACATGTACAAATTGCGTTCAAAATATCAGAAGTCGTTCTTTCTGTGAACATTAATTCTGATGGTTTTAAATAGCCGTGTCGTTATGAAAACTTCATAATTTTTAATTTTTCACCCTTCCACAATCCCAATTTCCTCATCCGTCAATCCATACAATTCATACACCATGTGGTCTATTTTGCGGTCGGTGGCATCTATTTGTTGTTTTATTTCGAGGGCTTTGGCTTGTTCGGATGCGAAGTATTCTTCCCATTCGGCTTCTTGGGCAAGGGTGAGTTTTATCTTTTTCTTACTGAGTTCGGCCACAAACTCTTTATAAGTCAGCGTGTACCAGTTTTGAAGTTTCACAGGTAACTCTTCTAAATCGAACTTACGTTGAAACATGCGTTGGAATTTACCTACAATAATTTGCAATTCTTTGTTGTAAAGTAGCATTTCTTCAGCTTGGGCTGCTAGTTCTTCGGTAGTGTTGGCAATAGGTATTTGACCAAAATATTTCCAAATTAATTGTACTCCATTTTGAATCTGAGTACAGTATTTCGTAATCAGCCACCAACCTAATTTAGAGTTAAGGATAGCGAGTAATCCTTTGTCGTCTGTAGGTATTATCCACATCGAATCATTACAGTAAAGTCCTTGATCATCATATATAAAGCAGGGCTTTACCTGAAATTTTTGATACATTATTTTGGGTTCAGAGAATATTTCCCAATAAGAAAAAGTATCTTGCGTTTCAAACCATTTATTATTTGTTTTCTTTCTACTACCAGTTTCACCTGATTGTTCTAGTCTTTCTATGCCAAAACCCAAAAAATGGTTTTTAATTGTAGGATAATTTTCAATATTTAAGTTCAATGCGGGGAAAGTACCAATTATGTAACTTTTACTCTCTCCACTAACCCATTTATTTATATCACGCCCTCTCAACACAGGTTTTATAATGTCAATTGCATTTGAATTATCTTTAATTAGGGTCTGCTGAAAAACCCGTTATTGTTTGCTAATCAATATTTTATCATTAAATTTGTGCAATTAAATGCAAGGTTATATGACAATTACCCGTAAAAAGCATGCACTCGTGCCAAAATATGTAAGTCCAAATCAGTTA
>JBBRHJ010000301.1:0-4436 GCA_038222885.1 Bacteroidales bacterium
GCAGAAAGTTTATTGCTGATAAGTTGCTCCCCAGCAGAGCTTATTTCCTCTTCAACTTTCTGATTACAAAGGTAATAAATTTGAATTATAAAATATTAATAAAACATAAAAAAACTCTTGTTATTTGGATTACAACATAGAGGAACGCTGATGAACGCCGATTTAGCGGATAAAAAACGGATAAAAATTTCGACTAGTCGAAATGATTCTCAATCTACTATTGTTCAATCAGTCATGCTTACATGACTTAAATCCGTTTTCTATTTTTTTTTTAAATGCGACATTATATTATTACAGTTACTTAAGCTTTAAACTATAAATTAAAAATGGCTTTATTCTATGGGCGTTACACCTTTTTTGAGTAAAATATTTCCGTATTTGGCCGTTTCACCTGTCATTACAACAGCAAAAGCAGCTTTTGCTCTATCGTAAAATTCAAAACGATCAATTCGCTCAATAGATGGAGCCTCAGGATTACTGATATGAATACTTTTCAGATATGATTCTTCTACTTTTGGGTCGAGTGAATCACCTTTAACCGCAGCCATCATAGCCAAGGGATGTGGAACATAAGCATCAAGTTCGAAAAGCGGTAATATTGCTGCTAACAATTCGGGTATCCGAAGACCGTCGGCTCGTAAAACGCGATTATTAAACGATTCGCCAGGGAAATGGGCATCGGCCAAAATTATTTCGTCGCCATGCCCCATGCGTGCCAAAACTGCCAAAAGTTCAGGACTTATTAGTGGGGAAATTCCTTTTAACATGTGATTTTGTTTTTATTTGCACAACTGTGCTTTTATAATTAATTCTATTTTTGTTTATGTGTTGATGAAAATGATAATTTAGAGATAGTTCTGTAGTTTTTGATTCTGAATTCATGTACATATAATATAATGTACAATTTTAGCCGACAAAATAAAACAGCAATCAATAAGCATTCAGCGAGCAAATTTCTTCTTTTGGTTTTCTACTTTTAGTGCGAGTTGCTTGTGACGAATAACCTATAAGTATCACAAGCATAACTTTTTTACTTTTGGGTATTCCAAGTATTTGAGTTATTTTTTCATTATTAAACCAACCTAAAGTGCAACTTCCTAGGCCTTCATCGGCTGCTGCTAAACAAATATAGGATGCTACGATTCCTAAATCGAGTTGTGGATAATGCTTTTGTTTCAACCAACCTCCAAATTTTGAAGTGAAATTAGCTTTCTCTTCCACCAATACAATTTGAACAGGCGCTTGTTTACTGAAATGATTCATGGATAGTGCTTTACTACTAGATGCATCGGCTACTTTGTTGCGAATCTCGGGGTCTGTTACCGTAATTAATTTCCAAGGTTGGGCGTTACAAGCCGAAGGTGCCATTCGTGCAGCTTCGAGTATTCTATCCAGTTTTTCTTGTTCTACGGGTTTGTCTCTATAAGCTCTGTCGCTTTGTCGTTTTTGCGCAAGTTCGAGAAATGTTTTCATATTTGAATTATATAAGGTAGAAACTGTATCTTTGTAAGCAGAAAAAGTCGGGTAAAGATACATCAAAACTACTAAAAATGGATATTCGAGTTCAAAATTTCATTAACAAAGAAAAATTGTTGCAGCCACAGGCCAAAGTGATTGTTGGACTTAGTGGCGGAGCCGACTCAGTAGCATTACTACATATTTTGCACTCACTTGGTTATCAGTGTGTAGCTGCGCATTGTAATTTTAAATTAAGAAATGAAGAGTCCGATCGCGATGAATCTTTTGTTCGTGAGTTGGTGGCCGATTTTAAAATCCCAGCTTTTTTTATCAATTTTGAAACAACCGAATACGCTAAAAGCCACAATATCTCTATCGAAATGGCTGCCCGTGATTTGCGATATGATTGGTTCGAGAAAGTACGTTTAGAGCAGAATGCTTCGTTCATTGCCGTGGCACATCATATCGACGATAATGTAGAAACTTTGTTGATAAATTTGGTTCGTGGTACTGGTTTGCGAGGTATGACAGGAATTCCAGTGCGGAATGGATACATAATTAGACCCATGCTTTGCTGTACACGCGAAGATATTTTAGCATATCTTGTACGGTTTAATCTACAATTTGTAGAAGATTCAACCAATGCTTCCTCTGATTATATGCGGAATAAATTCAGAAATGAAGTAATTCCATTGCTTGAAGAAATCAACCCTTCTGCGAAACAGGTTTTGGCTCAAACCATTGATCGCTTTAAAGGAATCCAATCTGAATTTCAAACTTATATATCGAAATTGTCTGCCGAAATAGTCGAATATAAGAATGAGGATGTGTTTATTGATATCGAATTGCTCAAACGTGAACCACATCCGGCTACCGTACTTTTCGAATTAACTTATTCCTATGGTTTTCATCCAGATCAAATTCAAGATGTTGTGAATCATTTGGAAAGCATTTCTGGAAAGCTGTTTATTTCTGATACATATAGGTTGGTTAAGGATCGTAAGAAGTTGATAATCAACAAAATTGAGAAAGTTGATTCCACGGAAATTGCTATTTCCGAAAATTTAGAAGAAATATTTTCTCCCATTCAGCTTCATTTTTTATTACAGAATAATAGTTCTGATTTTCAGTTTTCAACAAAATCCAATCGTGTTCATATCGATGCCGATAAATTGAAATTTCCACTTAGCATGCGAACATGGCGTGAGGGCGATTCATTTGTACCTTTCGGAATGAAAGGTAACAAGAAAATCAGCGATTTTTACATTGATCAAAAGCTAAGTTTAAACGCTAAAGAAAAAACCTATCTATTATTTTCAGGTCAGGAAATTGTTTGGGTAATAGGTTTACGCCTCGATAATCGATATCGAATTACCGAAAAAACTAAAAGAATACTCGAAGTTTCTATGCTATAAGTTCTGTGCAAGAAATAATTTCGTATTTGAATCCTTCAATCCTTATTCGTTATCAGCTTATTTCCACCGTTTTAATTCATTGTACAAACGTTGCACCGGCAAGCCCATCACATTGAAGTAAGAGCCATTGATATGCTCAACTCCCACAAAACCAATCCATTCCTGTACGCCATAAGCTCCTGCTTTGTCATAAGGTTTATAGTGATCCAGATAATAATTAATTTCAGTGTCCGTAATATTGGCAAAGCGCACTTCCGAAATCACATGAAAAGTTTTCTTACGTTGCAAAGTGGAAATACATACCCCAGTAATTACTTGATGAGTTTTGCCCGACAAGGTTTGAAGCATTCGGTAAGCATCCTGCCTGTCCACTGGCTTTCCCAAAACCTTACCCTGATGCCAAACAATAGTATCGGCAGTGATCAACATGGTATGTTCGTCCATTTTAGGTTTATACGCATTTGCCTTTTTTTCAGCAAGATACATCGGAATATCAACACCTGAATAATGAATCGGATAATTCTCCTCTACATCAATCTTTTCAATCTCAAACTTCAAATTTAAACCAGCCATTAACTCCTTCCTGCGTGGTGATTGTGAACCAAGCACAATATTATAATGGATAATATTTTTTAATAAACTCATGTGTTGAATTTTTTTTAATTTTTATAAATAATAGAATTACAAGTCTTAAAGTTCCATTCGGTGGATTCAGGAAGTGCACTGTTTACTTTACATAGAACAAATTAAATAGCGATAAGCCATAACTCTTGGCCATCAGAAAATAAAATATAAAACTGTAAAGTACAGCAACCAACATGATTACTTTGGTCAGTTGTGAACATTGACGGTATTCCGCTTTATTTTTTGCTTTTACCAGTAAAAAGGCGAGTAAAATAAATGGTATTATAACACCAAAAACGATATATTTGATTGTTAAATTGCTTTCGAAAGGTATGAAATAAGAATTTGCAAGAAACAAGAGTAAAATTGTAATGAAAATAAGTGATAGGATAATTATTTTAGTTTTAGTAAAACCACACACAATGGGGAACGATCTGCATTCTAATTCTCTATCTCCTCGTTCGTCTTCCATATCTTTAATTATTTCGCGTATCCATGTGGTAAGGAAAGAAAAAATTGAAAAACCACCAATCCAAGCGTAAATTTCCATAGGAAGCGGAGTTTCGTAAATTAAATTTGAATAAATCAGCTTGAGTTGTGCCATTCCCGATATACCTACTATTAAAATTGTGAATGCCGCCAAAATCGAAACCACTAAATTTCCTACCAATAATTGACGTTTATAACTTGCAGAATAAAACCACAATAGACCCGTTACAGCCACATAAATAAGAGCAAGCGTTAAACTTCTGTTCAGATATGATAAAACAAGTCCGCTAATAAGACCCACAGTTGTTAACACTTGATAAGTCAACATTGCTCGCTGCTTAGGAATCGATTTTCCCACTATCTGCTTCTCAGGATTGTTTATTGCATCTATTTTTACATCAAAATAATCGTTGAGAACATAGCCGCCGGCCGCAATTAAAACGGTTGAAA
>JBBRHJ010000302.1:0-4417 GCA_038222885.1 Bacteroidales bacterium
TTTGTCACTTGAATAATATCCTAAATTTTTGAGTACTTTTAGTCAACTTTTTACTCAGTATTTAGTAGATTATAAAGATAAATACTAACATTAAAAATACCCATGAAAAAACTATTCCTTTCATCACGTCTAATGACACTTTTATTAGGCATCTTTGTCTTAACCGCTACTTGTAAAGTAATGGCTCAAGATGATTATCCATTTAAGAATCTTCCAGCAACAGTAGTAGCTACCTTGGATATAGAAACCACTAAGAAAGAAACTTTCATCAATCAATTATTGGGTTACAATATTTCTGGGTATACTACTACCGAACAAAAAATGGTTATTAATAAATTTGACCCCATCACTATTCGATTCCCAACAGGAATTTTTTCAAACTGGTACGATTGGCGTATAGATGATTATACTTATTACAGCCCATGGGAAGACGAGTCCCATAAGTCGAATGTAAACGGACAATCTAAAGCGGGTGTTGCTGGTTTGGAGACCTTAAACAACCAAAAAACAACAAGTAACGGTGTTGGCTATGATTTTTTAATGACTTGGAATTTGAGTGATGACGGTGCTAAGGGAAATGATGTTAATACGAATACTGAATCAATTGCACGTTTGCAACACTATAAAGCCATCGGTTTTGATGTGAATGCAATAGAGTTTGGAAATGAGCTTTTTTATCGTAATCAAAGAAGCCCATTTGTTCCAAACGAAGCTGGTTTTCTTGCTCGAGCCAAAAAACTATCTGCTGATTTAAAAGCAGTTGATCCTGAGGTTCAAATTTCCATTCCGTTGATATTTAGAAGTTCTGCTACTAATCCAAACTGGAATCAACTTTTAGCTGCTGATAAAAGTTATTACGATGCTATCACCGTTCATAAATATATTGGTGTTGACGTAGATAACAGGTTAGATTTAAGTAATATAGGCTATGAATTTGGTTTCACGGCTCGTTTAACGCTTAAAGGTGCGGTTAATTATGCTCGGACTTATGCACAAGATAAGCCAGTTTGGCTGACCGAGTGGGGAGTAGATGTGGGCAATAGTCCGACAGGTAACGCAGCATCCTGCCTTGGAATGGCCGATTGTTATCTGTATATGTCTGAAAATCAGAATATCTATCAAAGATCAAATTGGTTTAATGCCAATGGTTCAGCTAATCAGATGGTTAAATTAGTGGCGGGTTCGTATAGCACAATCGAATATCCATTAAGAAAGACAGGTTATGGTTTAACGCATGACATTATGCGGTCGGTGTTCCAAAACAGTACTATGTTAGGTTCTAAAGTAACCACAGCCACTAAACTGGCTATTAATCTTGGCTCGGTGGATGCGGTTAGCGCCAAAGCAGTTGTAAAAGACGGAAAAACAATGATCTTAGCCCTTAATTTAACAGATAAACCAGCAGAGTTTCAGATTAAAATGGATGGCGTGGACTATGCTTATGGCTATAAATTGGAGGCTCGAAAGTTTAGTAACATGACAGAGTTGCCACTGATTCCCTTCGATGACAAACCGTTTAACTTTACGCAATTTGGTTCTGGTAGGGTTATCCTTCCTCCATTGTCGATTAATGTTATTTCAATTCTTGATAATGATGCACCTCCCGCTTATTTTGAAATACCTGATACTAACGCTGTAAAACCAGGTAGTAATCTTGTAGTAAAAGCTGGAGTTAATATTGCTCCTGAGACTATTCAAAGTATGGCTCTTTATAAGGATAATGTGCTTGTAAGTACCTTAACCAAAGCACCGTTTGAATGGGGAAATAATGGAAATGTAAATCCGCTTTTAACTGGAATTGAGCCAGGAAGCCTAAATTTGAAATTAGTAACTACTGTAGGTGGAGTAGCATCGGAAATTAGCAAAACCATTTTAGTGCCAGTTTATGCATACATTTCAAGTCCTAAAAATGCTGATTTGATTGAGGCGCGCGAAATTGTAGTAACTGCTGCATCAAATGCAAATGAAGGTGATTTTGCCAGTTTAGCCTTACTCATTGACGATAAGCCTGTTCGAACAATAACTCAAGCTCCTTTTACATGGGGCGGACAAGTTGGTGTGGATGCTGCTTTAAGTAATTTGACCGAAGGAGTTCATACACTTAAACTGATTACGACTAACAACAATGCCAAAACATTTACGTCTTCGCTTTCAGTAAGCATTAAACACCCTATTTTACAAAATCCTTTTGGTGCATTACCAATTGCTATTCCAGGAATTATCGAAGCCGAAAATTACGATTTAGGTGGCGAAGGTTTTGCTTATCACGATAGCGATGCTAACAACCAAGGTGGTCAGTATCGAACTGATGGTGTTGATATCGAAACTGGTGCTTCGGGTTATGTTGTAGGAACTACTTTGAAGAATGATTGGACCGAATACACGATTGATGTAAGTGAAAGTGGCGAATACGACCTCCGTGTTTATTATTCCGCTTTCAAAGCAAGTGGAAATGCGCGTATTACTGTTTCATTCCCCGATGAAAGTATAAATCTGGTAACAAATTACGTATTGCCGCTAACCGCTTCATTGGTCACTTACAAGGATATTTCCTTAGGTTTATTCGATCTTAAAAAAGGAATACATGTATTGCGTATAACTGTTGCTGACAGTGGATTTAACCTTGACTGGATCAAGTTAAATAAAACTATCTCAGGTGTTGATAACATTTCTGATCAAGCATTATACCTATTTCCAAATCCAAGTTCCAATGGATATTTTAATTTATCCGAAACCCAAAATTGGGAAGTGTACAACTATTCAGGAATTAAAATCAAAGAAGGGCTAAGTAATCAAATAAATCTTTCGGAATTTTCAAAAGGTTTATACCTGCTAAAAGCAGAAAGCGGTGTTGCGAAATTGGTATTTAAGTAGAAAGCAATAATTTAGTTTAATACAAATAATGAGAAACAAAATTCTATTACTCCTTTTTTTAGCTTTTAGCATCACATCCGGTTTTGCAATGGATTGGAGTGGAGAATGGATTTGGCAAACAGCCGATGGGCCTGCAAACAGTTGGGTTTGCTTTCGGAAAACAATAGATGTAGATGTCATTCCCGAGAATGTTATTGCAAATATTGCAGTAGACAGTAAATATTGGCTTTGGATAAATGGCGAAATGGTCGTTTTTGAAGGAGGTGTTGCTCGTGGACCTAGTAGGGCTGGGGTATGGAATCGCGATACTAATTTTACACCAAGTAATTCATGGTACGAAGAGCTAGATATAAAGCCTTATCTCAAACAAGGTAGAAATACCATTGCCTTATTGGTGTGGTATTGGGGACGCGAAACATTTAAAGGAACACATATTGACAGTGATAAAGGTGGCTTACTTTTTAATTGTGATATAGGTGGAACTAAAATTGTGTCGGATGGCACATGGAAAGTGAAACAACATCCCGGCTATGATGCAAATAGCGGCGATAATGGTACCTCTATTGTACAATATAGAGTAAAATACAATGCACAAACTGATCTGGGTGACTGGTCTTCTTCTGCATGGTACACAGCAGGTTATAATGATACTGGTTGGTTGGCAGCCACCGAAAAAGGAGTAGCAACATCGGCGCCGTGGTACAATTTGGAAAAAACCTATGTGCCACGATTGCTAAACCATGGATTAAGTGATTATGAAAACAATACGGCTCTAAAATTTCCTTTTGTGAGTAACGGAAATGTAATTGTTTGCCAACTACCTTTCAATAAGCAGATAACGCCCTATTTTGAGATAGAAGGTGCTGCAGGGAAAATAATTGAGGTGACTACCGATAACACAATGAATAGAATTTCTGCGAATTATACGACAAAAAACGGTTCGCAAAGTTTCGAGTGTTTTTCGTGGATGAACGGGAATTCGGTTAAATATACCATACCGGCAGGGATAACAGTTAAGGCTTTAAAATACCGTTGGATGACTGTGGGTGAAATGGCGGGTAGTTTTGAAACTAGCGATGCTTTTTACCAACGTTTATGGTGGATGGGACGGAACACATTATTTGTTTGTGCACGCGATAATTTTATGGATTGTCCAGACAGGGAAAGAGCTTTATGGATTGGCGATGTAGCTGACCAATCAGGATACATTTTCTATTCCATGGATAATGCCGGTCGTCAGCAATTAAAAAAGACAATTTATACTGCTTTTAATTTTAGTGAGGACGGGGTGATTGGTTGTCTTGGACCATTTTCAACAAGGGAGGTGCCAGCTCAAAGTTTACAGTTTATTTCACAATTGGTTTGGAATTATTATTTAAACACTGGAGACTTAACTACACTTAAAGACGTTTATCCTAATGTTCATCAGTATCTTGCTTTATGGGAAATGCAAACAAACGGTTTGCCTAAGTATAGAAAGTGGCAACACTACAATCAGATGGATTGGACCGATTGGGGAGATTTTATTGATAAGGAACCAATA
>JBBRHJ010000303.1:0-4358 GCA_038222885.1 Bacteroidales bacterium
ATTTCAAATGTGGGCACATTGACTATTAATTCTAACGGTACATATACTTTTGTTCCATTAACAAGTTTCGTAGGAACAGTACCAGTAAAATACAATAAATGTGACAATGGAAGCCCAGTGGCCTGTGATGAAGCTACTTTGTATCTGACCTCCTTACCACAAATCCAGGTCTGGGTTGGTACAACTAATGATGTATGGAATACTGCAATCAACTGGAAGTCAAATTTCGTTCCTACAGATGGAGACGATGTTGTGTTCGCAACAGAAGCAAATAATCCCACAGTTGGAGGAGTTCAAAGTTCGGGACCAGCAAAAAATGATTTGATTGTTACTGGCGGAGCTACAAAAACAGTCGGTAATTTAACTAACAATTCAACCAAAGCACTTGTAATTCCTCCTGGTACAGCCGTAATTGTTAACAAAGAAGTGATAAACTTCGATGTTCCTGAGAAGCTGGTGATAAATGCTGATAATGATCCAAGTGATGGTCTTACACCAAATGGTTCATTTGTGGCTAAAAATTTAGCAAGTTGTAGCACGACAACCATCATGGCAACCATACAACTTTATGCCAAAGGAAAAATGGGAACCCAGTATAACTGGACAGACAATATAGCTGGAAGCCCAACCTTTGGAACTAATTTCACAGGAAAATATAGTTGGCAATTTTTTGGAGTCCCAGTTCAAAGTATAGTTGCAGAACCAACTTTCTATCGTGGTTTTTTACGTGAATATGATGAATCTAAGAATGCAGCAAACTCATATTACAATAAATGGATAGATTTGGAAAATAGTAGTGTACTTAGTGCTTTCAAAGGATATGAAGTAACTCAGGATAATCCAACTATATATGAAATAAAAGGTAAAATGATGTTATGTGATCAAGAAATTACGTTAACACGTAAAGCAGTCACTGTAACTGGTAGTACCGACCCAAATATAGAAAATGTCCGTTATGGTTTGGGACAGAATGTAGTTGGTAATTCATTTGCAGCAGCTATACCTATTGATCAGATTGATTTTAATACTGTAAAGTATGATGGAGTTGTTGTAGATAATACTTCTGGTACGTATGTAGAAAAAACTGTATATCTATACAATACAGGCTCTTTCGGAGAATGGACTACTGGCACTTCAAACACTGAAATAGCTACAGCCGGAACATACCGAGCAATTCCAAGTAATGTTGCTGGTGCTGTATACACTCAAATACCTTCGATGAATGGTTTCTTATTGAGACATTTAAAGGCAGATGTTCCTGCAGTCGGAACTGGGAAAGATATCAAAATGACTCTTCCTTATAATAAGCTTATAAAAAATGATAAACCTCAAACCGCACCCAAAGCTCAACTCAGCTACTTGGAAATTCACCTGAAAGGAAGCTCAACTATGGATCAACTTTGGTTGTTCTCACAGGCGGGAACTTCATCTGCTTTCGACAATGGTTGGGATGGTCGTAAGTTCTTTGGACGATCGGCTGCTTACTTGTATGCTCTTAGCGAAGCAGGTAATATGCAGGTAAACACAACCGACAATTTGATTGGAACTCGAATAGCTTTCGTACCTGATGGTTCAAAATCCTATGAAATGACAATCCGAAAATCAAATTTGGGAGAATATAGCTCCTTGTATCTTGCAGATTTAAATACCCTTGCGGTTACTGAACTTAAAGATGAGCTAACGACTTACCAGTTCACATCAACAGCTAAGAGCGGAAAGGATGAACAACGTTTCCGCATAGTAGCCAACCCTGATCCAAATACATGGAAAGATAATGTTTATCTGAATGCTTATAGCGAAGGGAAAAATATTTACCTAAGCAACTGGACTAACCATGTTGGTAATATGTCTGTTTATGATATGAGTGGGCGTAAGCTGGTAGAAATGGAAATTCCTGCCCTTATCGATAAAATAATTCCTGTTAATATTGAAAGAGGAGCCTATGTGATTCAACTGATTGCTGGTGAACATCAATTCAGTACTAAATGTATCATACGATGAAAATGGAGGTAGTTAAAAACAAAGTCATAGGACAACTAATTAAAGAGAAAAGCCAATAGAATGAAAAACAATAGAATCAATACAGTCTTTTTGGTATTGCTTAATCTGAGTTTGATTGCCGGATTCTCGTTCATATTTTTTAATGGTGGACTTGAAAAAGTATTCAATAGTAATAGCAACAAGTACCGTCCGGTTGCAGGTTATATAATATCTATAGATAAGTCAGCCCCTTCATCGGGTCAATTTCCACGTCAAACATCTGGGGGTTCGAAGATTAAGAGTTCAGCTCAGAACAGCGAAGACGATAATTCCATTCCAGCTGCTTCCAACTTAGAGTCGTTTAACGGAAGAAGGATTCAATCAAATAAGGGTACTCGGAGATTATCATCTTATTCAGGAGCTAAGGAATTGATGACCACAGACGATGATCAATCAAGTTCAAGTAGCTCAGCAGGAGGTTCTGCCATATACGCTGGTTCAAGAAAAGGAGGAGCAGGTGTCTCGGGAGGAACAAGCTATACTGGAAGTGTGCCTTTTACTGATGGAATTAGTAACTTGCCAAGATCGTCCGCACCTAAGGTTGGTGGGGCGAATACTATACTAATTGACCCACAGACCGACCCACTAGAAAGGAAACGAATCCCTGTTGGAGAAGGCTTGGTAATTATGCTTTTGTTTGCTGCTGCATTTGGTATAAGAAAAGCTTTTCAAAGTAGAACGTTGTAATCTATTCATGTTTATGTAAAGCTGAAATTTGTTCATGTTATTATCAAAACAAACTAATCAATCAAGGTGAATATTTAAAAGTGTCAAGGTATCTGCTGATAAGCGGTTTATGAAAGACATAACTTTGGCATCTGTTTTAATCAAAAAGAGGCTGTTCGGAATTTTCCGAGCAGCCTCTTTTGCTTATAAATTGTGATTTTCCTATTGTGATTTTTATTACTCTCCTTTCCTCATCTTCTTCCAATCTACCCCACAAAAAATCATTTTTCATGGTTAATCTCATTTGAGTAACTATAAAATTCTATCCAAAAAATGCTTTAGAGCATGTTTTTGGATATTCCATGTACAGGTTTCGAAATTGTCTATATTTCAGAATGACATAAAAATAGCCAAAATGGTTACAAAATAACATCAAATACTGATATTTAGTTACATATTGTTTTGTATTGATATTTATATATAACATAAAGGTAATTGTTAGTTCATATTTATATCATTGTGCTTAATTTTGCATCGTAAATAAATCATAAAGATTTTAATTCTGCATATTATGTGTCATAATGATATATTGGTGTAGTTTGTAAATCTAAAATAACAATTCTCAATTAATTAATTTCATTAAAAAAAAAGTATGAAAAAGATGAAAGTTTTCTCAATTGCCATTGTTGCAATGTTATCAACGAGTATGAATGCACAGTTTTCGGTTGCTACCGACTTAGTAAGTAATTATGTCTGGCGCGGTGTTCAACAAGATTTGACAAATACGAAGGGTACTCCCAATATCCAACCAACTATTTCCTATACCATCGGACAGTTTACAATAGGAACTTGGGGTTCGTATGGGATATTAGGTAGTGTAAAGGAAGTGGATTTATATGCAAGTTATGCAATTTCCGATTTGTTTTCGGTTACAGTAACTGATTATAACTGGAATTTTAGCCAAAGTTATTTTGCTTACGGAAAAGGTACCGACCATGTATTTGAAGGTACTTTAAATTATGCAGGAGTGGAAGCATTTCCATTGAGTGTTTCGCTAAACACCATGTTTTACGGAGCCGATAAGAAATCGGATGGAAGTCAAGCATATTCTACTTATATTGAATTAGGGTATCCAATTTCGGATAATACCAAATTGTTTTTGGGTGGTTCGCTTGGCGAAAGTGGAAATTATGGAACAACTGGTTTGGGCTTGACCAATATAGGTTTAAAAACAAGTAAATCTATTGAAATTACAGATAAATTTAGCTTGCCAGTTTACGGGATTTTGGGCGTAAATCCAACTGCAAAAGATGCGTTCTTAGTATTTGGTATTACATTGTAAAATGCCGATATATAATAATTTAGGTTTACAAATACAAAATCAAATTTAAAGAGTATGAAAAAAATTGAAGCAATTATCAGGAAATCCGTATTCGAGGAAGTTACCGAAGCACTTCACGAAGTAGGCATTGACTTTTTTACTTATTGGGACGTAACTGGCGTAGGTAACGAAAAGTCGTGAGCCAATTATATAGCAACAGTTTATGAAAAAAATTATTTATTTGGTGTTTAAAAAAAAATTGTTTAGTAGAAAGTTTGGGGTTAAATTGGTGTAGAAGTGTAGTTAACTACGCCCGTTTAGTCCCAAAAAA
>JBBRHJ010000304.1:0-4354 GCA_038222885.1 Bacteroidales bacterium
CCGAAACAGAATCTTATGTGTTATTTGTTGATGCCTTACGCTATGAATTGGCGGAAGAATTCTGCAAATTAATAGCTAAATCAAACTATAAAGTAAGTTTAGAAACTGGCTGGTCTGCTATCCCAAGCCTCACACCAACTGCTAAACCGAATGTTTCACCGGTGGCTACTGCTATCTCACTTAGCAGCGAAATCAACGAATTCCGCCCACAACTTCAATCGGGCAAGGAATTACAAACAGCTGCTTTCAGAGAAGCCTTAACGGTAGCTAATTTCAAATTAATCGCCAATACGGATGATATAAATCCTGAAATTTCTTGTTGGCAGGAAATTGGTGACATTGACACCAAAGGGCACGAAGAACAATCGGATATGGTGAGGCGTATAGCCGAACTTTTTGAACAAGTGCAAGAAGTGATAGAAATTGCATTCGAAAAAGGTGTGAAGAAAATTAAAATTGTAACAGATCACGGTTGGCTTCTACTTCCTTGCGGTTTACCTAAAACTCAATTGAATGTCGGTCTTACCGAAACTCGCTGGGGACGTTGTGCATTAATAAAAGAAGGTGCTGCGTGCGATTTATTGCATTTGCCTTGGCGTTGGAATCCGTCGATTTTCATTGCTTATGCTCCGGGCATTTCATTCTTTAAAGCCAATCAAGAATATGCACACGGTGGTATTTCATTGCACGAATGTCTTGTTCCTACTATAATGATTGAAAATACAGCGACACGCAAATCAACAGCCAAAATACAAACGATAAAATGGGTAAATCTGAAATGTGCAGTCGAAACAGAGAATGGAACTGATGATTTAACAATAGATATTCGTACTAAATTTAACGATGAATCTACTTCAATTGTTGAATCAAATAGAAAATCAATTAAAGACAATAAAGGCTCAGTGATGGTAAGTGATGATGCTGAATCACAAGCAGCTACAGTTGTCCTTTTAGATAATAATGCTAGAATCCTTGACAAAAAACTAACCACAGTGGGTGGTTGAAAAAGTTTGAATTATGGAATTAGATAAAATTGACCAATTAGCAACAAAGGCTTTTGAAGGCTATGTTGTACGAAAAGACTTGCTGGAAAACTTCCGCAAAACTTATCCTGTGCCAACGTATGTGATTGAATTCCTTTTGGGTAGATACTGTGCCACAGTTGACGAAGATGATATTCAAGAAGGATTGGAAATTGTAAAACGCCAACTTCAGGACAGAACTGTGCGTACTGGTGAGGAAGAATACTTCAAATCAAAAGCAAGAGAAAAAGGTACAATAAAGCTCATAGACATTATTACGGCAAAACTTGATACTGTCTCTGACACATACGTTGCTACCCTTCCAAGCCTAATGCTCAACAAAGTTCGCATTTCTGCCGAAGCTGTAAACAACAACGATAGAATGTTGACAGGTGGCTTTTACGCTGAAATAGAATTAGAATACGATGCAGCCATAGCACAAGAAAAAAATGGTCGCCCCTTTGGTGTTGTCAATATCCGACCTATTCAATTATCTCAACGCAATGTGTTGGATATTCTATACAAAGGTCGGGAGCAATTTTCAGTGGAAGAATGGAAAGACTTTCTAATTCGTAGTGTTGGTATGGAACCTAATGAATTATCCGAAAAAGCAAAAAATGTGTTATTTGTACGCATGATTCCTTTTGTCGAACGTAATTACAATATGATTGAATTAGGACCACGCGGAACTGGTAAATCACACTTGTATCAGCAAATTTCACCTTACTCACATTTAGTCTCAGGTGGCAAAGCCACTGTTGCCAAAATGTTTGTGAATATGGGAAATGGTGAAAGAGGACTTGTTTGTAAATACGATTTAGTTTGCTTCGACGAGGTTTCAGGAGTTTCGTTCGACCAAAAAGATGGTGTCAATATCATGAAGGGCTACATGGAGAGCGGAGAGTTTAGCCGTGGCAAAGAACCTATTCGTGCCGATGGTGGTATTGTAATGGTGGGGAACTTTGATGTAGATGTAGAACACCAACAAAGAATTGGACATTTATTTGGCCCACTACCAACAGAAATGAGAGATGATACGGCTTTTATGGATCGTATCCATGCTTTTGTCCCTGGTTGGGACTTCCCAAAGCTGAACAAATCATACTTTACAAATCATTTCGGATTGGTAAGCGACTTTCTGGCTGAATGTTGGACAAGATTGAGGGATATAAACAGAACCTCTTCTGTGCTTAACCGAATTGATTATGGTGGAGCTTTAAGTGGTCGTGATACAACTGCTGTAAATAAAACACTGAATGGCTTGCTTAAATTAATGCAACCGAACCCCGAAGTACCAATTTCAGATGAATTATTGGAATGGGCAATAAAAATAGCTTTGGAATATCGAAGAAGAGTAAAGGAACAACAAAAACGAATTGGATCAGCCGAATTTAGAAATACGCATTTCAGCTATCGTATTAATGAAAATGGAGTAGAAACTTTCGTTACTACGCCCGAAATTCACAGCGAAAATACCATTGGAGAAGATCCGCTTCCACCCGGTCAAATCTGGTCACTTAATACTGGTGGACAAGAAGATACAGTTGGGTTATACAAAGTAGAAGTAAATCTTGGAAACGGTTCAGGTGTAAAGATTCTCAATAAACCTACACCTCCCCAATTTCAAGAATGTGTAAGATACGCAGAACAAAACTTATATAGCAAAACCAAAGAATTAGTGGGTGATAGAGACCCTCGTACACACGAATTTTCAATACAACTTAGGGCTTTTGATGCTTCAAAAAGTGGCAATGGCTTAGGTATGGCTGTTTTGATAGCCTTATCTAGTTCACTACTCGAAAAAGGCACAAAAGGAGGGTTAATCATTGTTGGGCAACTTAATCTGGGCGGCTCGCTGGATTTAGTTTATAATGCCGTAAACCTTGTTGAATTGTCAGTAGAAAAGGGAGCAACTTCAATTCTTATTCCATTAAACGCTCGCAAACAATTAAATGACCTTTCAGACGACATGATTACCAAAATCAATATCCAGTATTATACCGATTTAAAAGACTGTCTGATTAAGGCTTTGCTGGATTAAAATGAATTCTTGTTGATTTGAGTATTTTTCCTACACTTAAATTGATTTACTTTATGGAAAATAATTTCAAAGATAAAATTGACGAACTTTTTTATTCAACAGGCAGATATAGAAAAAGTATTGAGTTTAAAGAGTTTCTTGACTTTTGTAGGCGCTTTCATTATTTGTCTGCATATAATGCTATGTTGGTTCACATTCAACGTCCTGGTACTAAATATGTACAAACTGCAAATTACTGGCTTAAGAAACATAATCTTAAAGTTAAACCTACAGCACGTCCTTTAATAATTTTAGTCCCTTTTGGCCCTGTTGATTATGTATTTGACGTAGATGATTTGGAAGGAGTTAATTTACAAAACCTACCTCAAGAAATTTTAAATCCATATAAAACCCAAGGTGTAATTTCTAACACTATATTTAATCACTTGCTTGATAATTTGATAATTAACAGCATTAGACTTGAAAAAATTACATTTGGCACTCAACAGAGCGCAGAAATAAGAGTTTTGAAAAATATTACTTACAAAGACATTTATATCAATTATAATAAGAGTAATAGTAAAATAACCGTCCCTGAGTATTATCAAATTTCCGTCAACAATAAAGGTAACAATGAAGAACTCTTTGCTGCCATCGCTCATGAGCTAGCTCATTTGTTTTGTGAACATTTATCGCCCCCAATAACAGAAAATTGGTGGAAAGTTCGGCAGTTGTCACATAATATACAAGAATTTGAAGCTGAAACAGTTGCGTGGATAATATGTGAACGTTTTGGAATTAAAAATCCGTCAGCTGAATACTTGTCTGGCTATCTTGAAACCAACGATCAAATACCCAATATAAGTTTAGAAAGCGTTTTAAAAGCTATAACTAAAATTGAAGCAATGCTCAAATCAATGCCCTTTAAGATGGGTCTATTAGCAAAAGAAGATAGATTTGTGAGAGAACAACTCCAAAAGATTAATAAAAACAATACAATCAAAATTAATCCTGAATTTGGTTTTAAAGAATAAATAACCGCCCCCAAAATAGGCAGAGCGGTACCAGCACATTGTCATTTCTTTAACTTCTACTTTATTTAAAGTCTGCAGCTAACGAAGTGTTTGCAAACAATAATAATATATAATATTAGTAAAAATCAAGCTAATGAAATAGTCGTAAAACGTATTGTAAGAATGACCAAATCGACTGTTCATTTGAGAAATTATTTGTCGTTTGTGTAGGTGTTTGAATAAAGAGAATTTTAATTATAGTAATTTAAGCATTTTAGTTATAAATGTTGTATATTTGA
>JBBRHJ010000305.1:0-4345 GCA_038222885.1 Bacteroidales bacterium
AATTAACTGCTAATGCCTGAATATTTAATCAAAAGCGCAATACTATTTAAAAAAACTACAATTGTTTTTATTGCTGAGGTATATATGCCAATCAAGTTGGGGTATATACCTCAGATTGGTTGGCATATATACCCTAGAACGCTGGCATATATATGTCAATAATAAATATTCAAGAGTAAAAAGATAAAATGTCAAAAAGTTTTCGTTAATTTGTCCTTAGTATTTATTTAAACTTACGCTACTATGAGTATTTTCTATAAAATGATAGAACGACGGAGTAATATTAATCCGACAGGAGAACAGAAGTCAGGCTTTTACCCACAAATTGTACGTGCTAGAACTATAACAATCGAAGAGTTGGCTCAGAGTGTTGCTAAAGGAAAGAAGTTGCAAGCGATAGAAACGAAAAGTACCATCGAAATGCTGTTGAGTTGTATAGAAACAGAATTACTGAATGGTAACAATGTTTGTTTAGATGGATTTGGAACATTTATGCTTTCGGCACGCAGCAAACGCCCTGTAACAAATCCTGACGAAATAAGAGCAGAATCTATAGAAGTGAAAAGGGTGAGTTTCACACCTTCACTACCTTTACGCAATAGAATGAAAATTGCCAGATTTGTAAGGTTCAAGTAAATAATATTGTTAATCCATTTCGGTCAAAAAGGACTTATTTTTAAAAGTTATTGATTGAAATTAGGTATGTTAGTACAAAGTAATAAAGCTTAGCTACGCTGACTGTTGGTTCACAAAGCCTTGATTTATTGGTTTTTAACAAAATAAGGGAATAAGGGAAAGCTGTCGTGCCGACGTGCTGTTACTAAGGGGCTACGCATATTAGAAAAACGCTTCTTTTTCATATTGAAACTCTTAGAAGTCCCTCAATATATTGAAAAAAAGCCCCAATAAAAACAACTAAGTTTTTTTAAACCTTATTTTCGTATATTCAACCTTAGTAGCTTGGAAAATTGCCAAGTCATTAACCTTATTACCTTATTTCACTAGTGAACTTGTTTTTTTAATAAGGTAATAAGGTTCGGGTTATATTATAGGCTTTTTGTACTAAGGTTGAAGAAAAACTAAAAATAAGGTTTTTTTGAGAACGATTAATTCTATTTTAAGCGTTGAATGAATACAATTTAAATGTAGTTACATAAGAGTAGTCCTTCAATATATTGAAAAAAAGCCTCAATATAAACAACTAAGTTTTTTTTAACCTTATTTTCGTATATTCAACCTTAGTAGCTTGGAAAATTGCCAAGACATTAACCTTATTACCTTATTTCACTACAGAACTTGTTTTTTTAATAAGGTAATAAGGTTCGGGTTAAATTATAGGCTCTTTGTACTAAGGTTGAAGAAAAACTAAAATAAGGTTTTTTTGAGAACGATTAATTCTATTTTAAGTGTTGAATGAATACAATTTAAATGTAGTTACATAAGAGAGAAAACATACTAACACAATCTTAATCTTATTATTTCCAAAAAAATACACCCACACAAAAAATTAAAACCCAATTATTAAATGCATAATATAGGAATTTTTCTTTCAAATACTGCTGACAAACAGCGCGTTATTCGTGAAGTATTGAATAATAAGCTCTTGTCTGATATTGTAGATTTGAGTAATTTAAAAGGAGAACTCTTTTCATCTTCATCTATTGATAAAATGGTTGATGAAGAACTTCGCCACGATCGTTTTGTTATTAAAACCGCTGAAAATGAGAGTCTTCAAACCATGTCGAGCGGTCAACAAAAAAAGGCATTACTGCAATATCAGCTCCTCCAACAACCGGATTATCTGATTCTCGACGATGTTTACGCGAACGTTGACAAAGAAACACAAGCTGAAATCACTGAAGCGCTTACTGGCCTCACCAAAAATATCTCATTAATTCAGATTGCTTTTCGAAAAAGAGATTTACTGCCAAACATCGATTCGGTTTTTACTTTGAACGATGCTTTTCAGCTCGAAAAAGTAGATGATTTGCAAACTTGGAAATTGGAATCACAACACAAGTCCGCTCAGATTTCAATGCTGCCTGAAAGCTATTCCGAAATACATTCTGACTTGGCCGATACACTCATTGAACTAAAGAATGTACATGTTCAGTATGGCGATAAACCGATTTTGGAGAAGATTAATTGGGCGGTACGAAAAGCAGAATTTTGGCAACTTGTAGGACCCAATGGTTCAGGAAAAAGTACTTTAATATCAATGATTTGTGGTGATAATCCGAAAGCCTACGGACAGGATATGACTTTATTTGGTATGAAAAAAGGGACAGGTGAAACTATTTGGGACATTAAAAAGCAGATTGGTTACTTTACACCGGCCATGATTCAGCAATTTAAAAAGGTTGATTCTGTAGAAAATATGATTATTTCTGGCTTGATGGATTCTGTAGGTTTATATGTGCAACCCACTGATTTACAAAAGGATTTGGCTCAAAGTTGGGTGAAAATGTTGGGTGAGAGTTTTTATGGGAAGACTTTTCAGCAGCTTTCGCTCGGACAACAACGCATGGTGATGGTGGTGAGGGCATTGATTAAACATCCACCATTGTTGATTTTAGACGAACCTACTATAGAACTCGATGAGGCAAACAGTCAACTTTTTATTGAAATGATAAATAAAATTGTTGCCGAAAAGAAAATAGCAATCATCTACGTTTCGCATCGGGATGAACCAGACTTACTGCCCGATAAAATTTTTGAGTTAAAGAAATCAAACTTCGGATTTACAGGGACAGTTGTGAGGGAGTAAACTAAAATAAGCTATGTTTTCGTTTCCATAAAGAATTTATGATTGAAAATTGAATCAATAGAAAAAACTGCTTGTCCTGTTGGTCAAGTAAGTCTAATTATAAATAATTCTAGATTGAAATTATATTAGTTGCCACGAAATCATATAGTTTAGCTGCGCTGCCAGTCGGTTTATAAAGCTTTGATTTATTAGATTTTACTGCTTATCTCTTTCGGTCAAGTTGAATAAAATTAGTTAATTAGAAACCAAAAAAATTTATAAAATAGTTCTTTAATTGTAACGTTATGACCCCCAAACCCCCAAATGGGGGCTTAAGACGCAGTCTTTTAAAAAAAACATATGAGTTTCTACTGTTGAAATAAAGCAATACTAATCAAAATCCCCCATTTGGTGGTTTGGGGGTCAAAAAAAGTAAAGAAAATATTTAAACTTGACTAAAGCAGATAAGCAGTTTAAGAAAACAGTAATAGTGATAATATAACCTGCCTGTCAATGCGATAGGCGGGTTTTATTTTAAAATAAGTACATGAAATTAACTAGTTTATATTGTTTAGTCGACCCATATATTATTTTTTTTGTTTAAAAGTAGTGATTGAGTGGGGGACAAGCGGTTTCCCAACCGCTTGATGAGATGTGTTTCAAGCGGTTGGGAAACAGAAACCGCTTGTCCCTCGTTTCCTTATTGTTCTCCTTAAAAATGATGTTATATAAACTAATTTTCGCATCCTACTTAGAGGGTGAAAAATATATATTCAAAGAAAACAAAGAGATAGCACAGAAAATCCAATAAACAAGGATCAAGCGACTTCCAGTAGATAAAAGGCAATTAAGTGTCTTGAAGTCTGTTCTCCTCAGCTATCAATGCTAAACGATGTAAAGTCCTAAAATAAAATGTGAATAGAGCTTATTGTGTTCTATTTTCATTGAAATAAGGTAATAAGTTTTGGGATTGGGGTAATTATTCTATCTACTAAGGTTCAATACACAGAACACAGAACACAAAATACTGCGTCTTATTCCGCTTTTTGGGTTAAGGATTTCCTTTTTTTTGCCTTTTTGGGCTATAAAATCATTTATTTTCGAGAAAAACGCATTTTTTTTTACAAAAGTGTTTGGATTAACGAAAAAAAGAATAAATTTGCACGTTGAACTATCTGTGTTGAATTCATGTTATTGTGTTGTAGTCGATATTCTAATGCTTTTCATAGGAATATCGAATTAAATGAAGCTAGTTTGGATTACTCGTTTTTTTGATATACCGATATTTTTGCGTATATTGTTTGAGTTTTAATGAGAGCTAGTAGATGTTGACGGTTGATTTTGGTGGTTTTATTCGCAAAACAGACCTTTTTTTTAGTCAAACAGCGTATATTGACTAATTTCGTTTAAATTATTTTCCAAATTATTGTGTAATTCATTTAATTGTTATAGTTTTGCACAATATTTTTGACTAAACCCCCCTCGATTGAGCCTACTAACAGGGTAATATATTGAGATTATTGGTACAACAAAACTGCTTAAGTGGCAACAATAGATATAAATAGGTAAAAATTAAGTGCAGCATAAACTCATAATATG
>JBBRHJ010000306.1:0-4345 GCA_038222885.1 Bacteroidales bacterium
GAAATTTGTTGCTATTGACTCTAGTTGAGAAACTATATTGGCAACAACACCACCCACAAAATTATCGCCACAACCCGTTGTATCTCCTTTTAAATGAGGATTGTGTGCAAAATCGTCATTAATCCATTCGCAAACTGGCAAGGTGGTATCAATGGGCTGAAATAATTTTCCAGAAGAATAAACATAAGTTGGTTGCGCACCGTGTGTAATCAGAAAAGCATTACAACCATTTTGGATGAAGAACTCTTGGGTGGAGATAATATCCGAGCAACCACTAATTCGAAGCGATTCTTCATAATCCATAACCAAAAGATCGATTAATGCAAGGCTTTCCAATGTGTTTCCCAAAGGCCATGGTTTTTCAGGATGTTGTTTCTCGTTAATAAAATCGTAAACAGTATGAACTACCGTTAATGAGCCATTTGATTTTGCTTTTAGTAAAAGATTTGAAAGATTGTTATGAAGTTTTGGTACTATAGCCGTTGCACCAAATACAATGATATCTGAATTCCAAAAATTCTCATCTAAATAATTTTCATCAAATTCAGCAGCACAAGCAATGTTGTTTACAAATGTGCGTTCGCCTTTACCGTTGGCAAAGTTTGGATCAGACAACACATCGGTATATGGAGTTTCACCATCTAAAACTCGATAGTTTTCCAAATTCAATGGTAAATCTTTTATTAATCTGCTAATTGCTTTGCCTCTCTCATCGTTAGATCTTGCACCATAAAAACAGACTTCTATATCAGTGTTTTGAAGTAACTGAGCAGTATTGATTAACCCAACAATGGCAGGACCGCCAATATTAAATGCGTCGTAAATTCTATCTCCACTTATTTCTAAAAGAATTTCCTGAAAATTTTTTCCTGAAAATCTTTCCAATTCTTGTGTGAAAACTAATTTCCCAGCTTCTAATCCGCCATCACCAGCCTGCTTGGATTGGTATTTTTTAAAGGTTGAAGATGAAAAATCGATATGATTATACACAAAATCGCCGAGCGCACATCCTGTCCCTGAAACTCTGAAATTTGCCATAGAATAATTTAAAGATATGCTGAATATTCGCTTGATAATAGGAACAGCGGTGCTTCATCCTCTTCAATCTGAGGAAAACGACCTACTTCTTCATAAAAGAAATTATCATTGGTATCATCGTTCACCGTGCTTACTTCGCCCACCAAAACAGGTTTGCCTAGACCGTAAAAACGGTGATATACACCCGATTCCATACACACACTCTGTCCGGGGTGTAATTGAATAATTTCGCCGGGGGCTAATTCTTTCACAATACCATCCATTTTTACTGTAAAATTCTTATCCGAAAAAGAACCGTCAGTATTTGAATTGTAAAATTCAATTTCTAAAACACCTCCACCACGATTGATAATGTCTTCCGTTTTCAGTCGGTGAAAATGCATAGGTGTTTCTTGTCCTACTCCGGCTATCATTATTTTTTCACAATAGGGCTTTTTATCTTTATTGAAATTCCCATTGCGTATGGTAAAAAGCATTAAACCTCTTTTGTCATAGTCGTTGCTGCCAAAATCGGTTAAATCCCACCCTAACACATTGTCTTTAATTTCGGAGTGAGTAGCATATTTTTCTTTCCAATCAGCTGGACTATAAGTTGCCCAAGTGGGTAAATAGAATTTGTTGTCGTTGAAAAACTGCAAGGCTGCTTGTATGTGTTTGTTTATTTCGCTACGTTTCATGGTGAATTAGATTAGCCCTTACCCTCCCAATAAGTCGGGTTATATTGTGGGAGATAAGATAAGTTAGTATTTTATGATTATAATTTTTGTTTCACTTGGTTTTAAAGTGTATTTGGGTAGATTGAGTAATTTATTTTCTTTCCAACTCACTGATTTATTTTGTTTATTTTCAACAAGCATGACTGTTTTTGCTTCAAATTTTGTTGGATTAGTGAGCTTTATTTTTACTGATTTTTTGGTTATTGAAATAATTTCTGATTTTACACATTCAAAATCAATAGTTTTATTTAATTCTGCATCCACATATACTCCAGGTAATTCAACCGCAGTAAGAAGCATGGCAGTTTCGGCCCAGGTAGAACCAGGTTTTATTTCGCCAATGCCTTCTAACCAGTCGGTAGTACTTACCCGTTCGTTAATCCAACCGGGAGCCATTCCGGCAATAGGTCGGGTGCTGTGCGACATATATTGTGGAATGGTTTGAGTAATTTCTTTGAGTAATTCAAGGTATTTTGGATTATTTGTTGCACGGTATAAGCGCAATAAAGCCAAACCGGAATGTGTACAGATACCTGGAGAACCGTGGCGATTTTGTGTATTGGCAAAAACAGAACCTGTTGTTTGCATGTTGAGTTTACCAAACAAGCAACTCTCGGGGAAATCATAATTGTAGGACATTACCCAGATGGAAAATTGTGCAGCAGTTTCTTCAGTGTATTGCAACCATTTTTTATTACCGGTAGTTTCGTATAACAGCGCAAAGGATTCGACCATGGCGTACCACGACTCGCTATCTGGATTTTGCATGGCATCGCCCGGTCCTCCACAACTTATCCCTTTAGAAATATAATCGTCGTACATTTTCTGAGCCGATGATTTGGCAACTTCAAGATACAAATCGTTGTTGAAATATTTAGCTGCCAGCACTAAAGCTCCCGGAACAACTGCCCCGCTTGTGGAACCACCAACTATGACATCACCGGTTCGGCTATCCACAAAATTTCCAAACTGTCCCCATTTTTGCCACAATCGAACAAATGCATCGGCAACACCACGTGTTCCTTTTTCCCATTCGGGTTGCACTGTAATATTTTTTTTCTTCATCAAATCGAATTGTTTGATGATATAATAAAGTGCATCACCGCTTTTTCGGATTAAATGCCAATTGACTGACAGCGGTTTACGGATATCACCCCCATACCATTTGTTGCCTTTTTCGCCACTGTCCCAGAAAAATCCGGAAGGCGAAATTCCGTTTGGGAAAAGCCAATTGAAATTTGACACCACATTATCAATCGTTTTTTTATTGTTTGAAAAAAGCAATGGATAAGTCGAAATCATGCCACCAGTCCAGCCAATTTGCCAATCCTGTAAAAAGTTTTCGCGCATGCCAATGGCATAATAGCCCCACTCCGGAACAAAATTCTGCGCATTAAACTTATTTTCAATGGTATTATAACATTCTGAGAATGTATACAATGGCGTAACGTGTACTGATTCACACAAATCTTTACGAGCTGCAAAATATTGGTCAAAAACAGTTTGAATACCAGACGAATGAAATAAATAAACCCGGAAAACAAACTTCACTTCGTCACCAACTTTGAAATTAGCAGGTGTATCGGTACTTGCAACTTGGTTATCACAAATTTCGTATTTATAGCGTTCACGGACCAAAGGCGACATAATGGTTATCAAACCCTTTTTTGAAGCAGTTTCTTCCACATTTATACCATAATCCCCCCACGCATTGGCTTGTTTGGTAATTATCAATGCGCCTTGATTCAGAGTTGGCGAATGAAAACTTACTGCAGGCAATGCCATTCCGCCACTACGCTCTTGAATGCGCGATGGTCCGTTTTTGATGTTTAAGCGAGGAACATCTGAAATAATAATAGGCTTGTCCGGTCCAATATCACGAATATCATTTAGCTTTGGCGAATAAGCTATGCGGCGGGACTCAAATCGATTACCATTGCAAACAGCAGCCGGCATCATCACGTAATTTTCCTTCGACCAATTATTGAATTCAAAATCAACAGACACCGAAGCATTTTGTTCATTTCCTTTTGTTAACCGAAAAGACACTTCAACATCGGCCATATCCTTGTTGTCGGACGATGGAATTAATTTTGAAGTTATTTCCCATTCAGCATTTTTTGTTATAATATGCTGTAATTCATTTTGTTGTAAATTTGCATTAAGTTTATTTGTTCCAATTAATTTATTGAATAAATCAGGGTTATAATTATTTACCCGATAAACCATTTTTAGATTATGACTTGAAAACAAATCAGAAACTACATCATTTGCTATTACAAATTGAAAAGCAAAAAGAAATGATATAAGTATGAATTTTCGGAGCATGATATTTTTTTTACAATTTAAGGATTTACAATGTATAAATATACTACTTCTTGACTTTTTCATTTAAATGAATGTAACGCATCAACGCTTCCACGTAATAATAGTCGGCATAAGTAAGTGGGACATCCATTTCAGCATTATGCGGAAAAGAACCAACACTATGTTTTAAAATAAAATTTCCATTCTCACCCAATTTTGCCTGATATTGTGGTGAAGAAAGCGTCAGTATTTGCTTTTCGGCAGCTTTCAAAAATCGTTTCGAG
>JBBRHJ010000307.1:0-4343 GCA_038222885.1 Bacteroidales bacterium
CCAAAAACATCTTCCGCATTTATTTGTTAGATAGGTTCAATTAGTAAACTCTTTTAAACAAATAATAATTATGGGATATTTATTTTCATCCGAATCGGTGTCAGAAGGTCATCCTGACAAAGTAGCCGATCAAATTTCCGATGCCATACTTGATAACTTCTTGGCATTGGATTCCAATTCAAAAGTTGCTTGCGAAACATTAGTTACTACTGGACAAGTAGTGTTGGCAGGCGAAGTAAATTCAAGTGCTTACATCGATGTTCAATCTGTAGCTCGCCGAGTGATTAACCGCATAGGATATACCAAAAGCGAATATATGTTCGATGGAAATTCTTGTGGTATTTTTTCGGCTCTTCATGAGCAATCGGGCGATATCAATCGTGGTGTTGTACGTGTTGATCCAATGAATCAAGGTGCTGGCGATCAAGGTATGATGTTTGGTTATGCCACCAACGAAACCAAAAACCTAATGCCAATCGCACTTGATTTGTCGCATGCATTGGTGGAGGAATTAGCTGCTATCCGTCGCGAAGGCAAATTTATGACTTATTTGCGTCCCGATTCTAAATCACAAGTTACTATTCAATATGACGATAATAATCAGCCAGTTAGTGTTGATACTATAGTTGTTTCTACACAGCATGATGATTTTGTTAAACCTTCTGATTCGAAAAGTCAGGAAGTTGCCGACGAAGAAATGCTTGCCAAAATTTATCAAGACGTAAAAGATATTCTTATTCCTCGTGTGCAGGCCTTAGATGTTCAGTTTGCTGAATTATTCAAAGGAGAATATACGCTTCACGTAAATCCAACAGGAAAATTCGTTATTGGCGGACCTCACGGCGATACTGGATTGACTGGTCGTAAAATTATCGTAGATACTTATGGCGGTAAAGGTGCTCATGGTGGTGGTGCTTTTTCTGGAAAAGATCCTTCGAAAGTGGATCGTTCGGCTGCTTATGCTGCTCGTCATATTGCCAAAAATATTGTGGCTGCTGGAGTTGCTAAAGAAATTTTAGTGCAAGTGGCTTACGCTATTGGTGTTGCAAAACCAATGAATTTGTATGTAAATACTTACAACACAGCTTTGGCAGGTTTGAGCGATGCGCAAATTGCAACTAAAATTGAGAAATTATTCGATATGCGACCAAAAGCTATCGAAGAACGATTGAAACTACGTAACCCGATTTATGAAGAAACTGCATCTTATGGTCATGTAGGTCGTACGCCTGTGGAAGTAAAAAAATGCTTCAAAGATGGCAATGGTAATGAAATTTGCAAGACTGTGGAATTGTTTACTTGGGAAAAAACCGATATGGTAGAAGCAATTAAAAAAGAGTTTGGGATTTAAGATTTGAGATTTGTTTTTTTTCATTGTATTTAATTGAATGATATTCAATTTTATAGATGAAGTTTAGATTTAATTCTCTAATTTTATTGAAATATGTAAATGACCGTTTGAAGATAGAATTCAAACGGTCATTTTTGTTTAGAATAATCTGATTGATAGTTGGACGCTTATTTGTTTTTTGAAATTCAGTTTCAAGCAAAAGCCATCAAGTAAAAATTTTTAAAAAAAGTGTAATCAAAATCTATCAAAAAGTAATTAATTCCATCTTTTACTTTAACTTTGCCGCCAAATATTCATAGTTATGTTTGAAAAAGTACGGAATCAATTCCTAAGCATTTGGAAGTTTATACTATTATATATGTCTATAACTTGGAATTTTCTCAAAAAATGGGTAAATAAATTCATTGATTGGAGAATTGCGAGATTTAAACGTTACAGAAATTTAATATGGTATCGCAAGCTTGCCAATATTGCATTCACTGGTATTTGGATGTTCTTACTGTTTCTTTTTGTGGTGGATATCAACTTTTTATGGCTATTTGGGAAATCGCCGACACTTTATAGCATCAGTCACCCCGAACAAAATCTGTCTTCCGAAATCATTACTTCCGATGCTGTGTCTATTGGAAAGTTCTATACCGAAAACCGTTCGCCAGTTAATTTTGAAGATATTTCCCCTGTATTAATTAAAACTCTTATTGCCACTGAAGATGAACGGTTTTACAGTCATCATGGTATAGATATTCAGGGAGTTTTTGCAGCCATAAAAGATATAATGAGTGGCAATCCACGCGGTGCCAGCACCATTACTCAGCAGTTGGTGAAGAATATGTACAAAACTCGAAACCAGTATTCCAAAGGGCTTTTCGGTCATATTCCTGGAATTAAACTCCTGATAATGAAAACTAAGGAGTGGACTACAGCGGTGAAGATCGAGATTTTTTATACAAAAAATGAGATTCTTACCATGTATTTCAATACCGTAGATTTTGGTAGCAATGCTTACGGAATTAGAACAGCCGCCAAAACTTATTTTAAAACTAAACCTTCCCAGTTGAATTACGAGCAATCGGCTACATTAGTTGGTCTGCTTAAAGCTACTACAACCTATAATCCCAAAGCCAATCCGAAACGGTCGAAAGAACGACGCAATATTGTGTTACAGAATTTAGTGAAGCAAAAGATATTTAGTCAGCAAGTAGGTGACTCTCTGAAAAACATCCCCATAGAGTTAAATTATAATATTGATGAATTTTACGATGGTCAGGCATTGCATTTCAGAGCTTATCTTTCAAAATATCTCGAAGAATGGGAAGAAGCATCTGGATATGATATTTATGCCGATGGGTTGAAAATTTATGTAACTATCGATTCGCGATTGCAAAAATATGCTGAAGAGGCTGTTGATAAGCAAATGCAGACGATACAGCGCCGATTTTTTGATCATTGGCGAGGACAAAATCCTTGGCAAGATGAGAATCACAAAGACATCGTGAACTTTGTTGAGGATATTGCTAAAAAGACTAAAACCTACACCATGCTTAGCAATCGATATGACGGGAATAAAGACTCTATATTTAAATATTTGAATGTAGCTCATCGTACCAAGGTTTTTGATTATAAATTGGGCGACAAAGACACAACTTTCAGCGTGATGGATTCTATACGCTATATGAATCGCTTTATGCACAGCAGTTTCGTGGCCATGGAACCCAATACCGGAAACGTTAAAGCTTGGGTGGGCGATATTAATTTCAAATACTGGCAATACGATAAAGTAGCACAATCAAAGCGTCAACCCGGATCTACCTTTAAACTTTTTGTATATACTACTGCCATGATGCACGGTAAAGCACCTTGTGACAAAATAGTAGATAAATATACAAAATGGGACTATACCGAAAATGGTCAGCCAAAATCATGGGTTCCACGCAATGCAAACGGAACTTATTTAGGCTATTCCATGACCTTGAAACACGCTTTTGCACGTTCCATCAATACAGTTGCGGTACAATTGGCACAAGAAGTGGGTATTCCCGAAATAATAAAAACTGCTCATTTATTGGGAATTAAAACAGCATTAGAAGATAAACCATCTACTTGTTTGGGCTCATCGGATGTTTCCTTGCTCGAATTGGTGAACTCTTTTGGTACGGTTGTCAACGAAGGAATGTATCACGAACCGATTTTAGTAAGTAGAATTGAAGACAAAAATGGAAAAGTAATCTTTGAAGCCAATAAAACCCAAAAAAGAGTGGTTACATACGAAACTGCTTGGTTGATGACTGAAATGTTAAAAGGTGGAATGACGGAACCTGGAGGAACAACTCAAGCTTTATGGGAATGGGATTTGTTTAACTACGACACCGATTTTGGCGGAAAAACAGGTACTTCGTCCAATCATTCCGATGCTTGGTTCGTTGGAGTCACCAAGAACTTAATTGGCGGTGCTTGGGTTGGCGGTGAGCATAGAAGTGTGCATTTTCGTACTGGTCAATTGGGCGAAGGGAGCAAGACTGCGCTGCCGATTTTTGCTTTGTTTATGGAAAAAGTTCTCAAAGATGAGAATTTTAAGCAATATCGTGGAAAATTTCTACAAAAACCAAAAGAAACTATTAGCAAAACATATCGCTGTCACACTTATATTCCCCGAGATACAACAGCGTCCGATTCTACATCATTAGAAGAATCAGTTGAAGCTATTCCTTTAGAGCCATCAACAGAGACAGTTATAAGTAAACCAGTTGACAAAGTAAACAAGTAAACAAGTTGGCTGTAAACAAGGAAACGAGTAAATAAGTAAACTAGTTTGAACTTTTTTAGCTTGAGAAATCGCCAATAAACCACACTGAAAAATATTATTGCTAAGTGTTTGGTAATCCAAACAAAAGCTCTATCTTTGCAGTCCGTTTATTATTCCATTGTAATAGCTCTTACTCAATTGTTTAAACATGCTGTATTTGTGCCGATTAGCCTCATTCAGATATAGAAA
>JBBRHJ010000308.1:0-4297 GCA_038222885.1 Bacteroidales bacterium
ACCTCAATATCTTCCAAAGATTTTGTGGATTCTGCAATAAATAATTTACCTAAATCTATATTATTTTGCTTTGAATTAATTGTTAGCACTGGTAATTCTATTTTATTGAACCCAATAAAACTATAACTAACTTTGTATTGACCACTTGGCAACCCTGATATTACAAAAGTGCCATTTTTGTCAGTAACTGTTCCCTTTACAATTGTAGTGTCTTGTAGGTTTTTTGCAACAATAGTAGCAAACTCTAATGGGATACCAGTTGTTTTTTCGGCTATAATTCCTCTTAAACTTCCCTGTTGATTCATTTCGGCTTGTATAACTTGAAAACTTACTAAACTAATGATGACAATTAAGATATTCTTTTTCATTTAATTTTTAATCTGTTATATAGTTAACGAGCCTATTTATATACAACGAGTTTGTATATCTGACATAATAATTTTAGATATAATTGATAATAAGCACTTTAAACCTTGACTCGTCTCTCTTGATTCTTGCTGTCTATATATTAAAAAATCCCGACAACATGAAATATAGTCATATTGTCTGGGTTTTTAATTATTGTTTCAGAAATTTTTTTGATAGTTAGTCTTTAATAATTTTTCCACTTTCGTCATAGCAAACTTCCACTTCTTTTTTCCCTTTTAAAATTGTAACTTCGTACACTTTTGCTTTTGGAGTGTCTGATATTTCAGCCGATTTTATTTTACAACCCGCATTATTTTTCTCAATTGAAGCTTTTATAGCTGCTGGTAATTCTGCAGCAGTAATTTTATACTCTGTCTCCATCCATTTACCTTGCAAATCGTAATTTGCAGAATACTCCTTGCCATCCATTTTGAATTCTGCTTCCCATTCAGTTTTGTTTTCCTTGTCCCATTTTACATCAGTCGCTTTTGCGAATTTTGCACTAAAAGCAGTTTTTACTTTTGCGGGAACTTCTTTTTCTGATTTTGCAGCTACATTACTAAATGTAAATGCAAGTACGGCAATTGCCATGATTAATTTTCTCATCTTAGAATATTTTTAATTGATTATTCGACAAAACTAAATGCTAATTCTAATGAAATTTTGAAGTTATAGAATTAATATTTATAAGTCACAAAGGTATGAGAGAACATTTAATGTACGATATGACTTTATGAAAAAATAAGAATACAAAAAATTAACTAAGAGTGTCAAATTTATTTGTAGTTTTGTGGATAAATAAATTAGAATTTGATTTAATCCTTAAATGATACTTAATATGGCATTTTTTCAGAAAACTGTACTAAAAAAGTATCTCCAGGTACTTAACCCGCAACAAATTCAAGCTGATTACTTACGATTCAAAGCACATTTCCATAATCCTGAAATACAGCAAAATATACGTTCAAGCAAAGAAGAACAGTATCAGGAAGGTTTTCTACGCGACTTGTTCGTCAACATTTTGGGTTATACATTGAATCCAAACCCCGGATTTAATCTAACTACCGAATACAAAAACGTAAAGGATAACAAAAAAGCAGATGGGGCGATTTTATCAAGGGGGCATGCCCCCTTGATAAAGCATGCCCCCTTGATAAAGCATGCCCCCGTGGCAGTGATTGAGCTAAAAGGAACTGATACAACTGATCTCAATAAAATTGAGCCACAAGCTTTTGGCTACAAAAACAACCAGCCGGAATGTACTTACATCATTATTTCAAATTTTGAGAAACTTCGATTTTATATTGACAACGCCATTGACCACATTGAGTTTAACTTGTTTACGCTTACCCTACAAGAGTTTGAATTGTTTTGGCTATGCTTGGCCTACGAAAATATAGCTGCCGACCTACCCAAGAAGATGAAAAATGCTTCATTAAGCGAGGAAGACATTATTACCAAAAAGCTTTACAAAGATTATTCATTATTCAAACGTGAACTTCATCAGAATTTAGTTGAACTGAATCCGGGTTCCGATGAGCTACTGCTATTCAAGAAATCTCAGAAACTGTTGGATCGCTTTCTGTTTTTGTTCTTTGCTGAGGATCGACAGCTATTGCCTCCCAATTCGGTGCGTGAAATTCTGAAACAATGGAACGATCTGAAAGATATGGACGCTTACTTCCCGCTCTATAACCGCTTCAAAATGTATTTTGGCTATCTGAATACTGGTTATAAAGGGAAGCATCACGATGTATTTGCCTACAATGGTGGCTTGTTTAAACCAGATGAGATACTGGATACGCTAAAAATTGATGATGAACTGCTGTACCGCCATACCTTGAAACTGTCCGATTATGATTTTGCCAGTGAAGTGGATGTAAATATCCTAGGTCATATATTTGAAAATTCACTGAACGAACTTGATGAGATTAATGCCCAATTGAGTGGTTCTACGTTTGATAAAACCAAAACAAAACGCAAAAAAGACGGTGTAGTCATACTCCAAAATACATTACCAAATACATTGTTGATAATACCGTAGGAAAGCTTTGCAAAGAAAAACAGCTTGAGTTGGGAATAAAGGAGGAAGACTATATAACTGATATAAAGCAAAATAAAGCCACTAAAAAGCTTTTGTACGAAAAGTTGACTGCATACAGAGAATGGCTGTTGCAAATCACAATCTGCGACCCTGCTTGTGGTTCAGGTGCATTCTTGGTTCAAGCGTTGGATTTTCTGATTAACGAGCATCATTATATTGACGAATTACAAGCCAAACTTTTTGGTGACACCTTGGTATTAAGTGATGTAGAGAAAAGCATTTTAGAAAATAATCTTTTTGGCGTAGATATCAACGAAGAAAGTGTGGAGATTGCCAAACTCTCGTTGTGGTTGCGAACTGCACAACCCAACCGCAAACTAAACGACCTCAGTAACAATATAAAATGTGGAAACTCGCTGATAGACGACCCTCTAGTAGGTGGTGAAAAATCATTTGAATGGAAAATGGAATTTCCACAGGTATTCCCTAAAATGCAGAAAAAAGCCTGGCATATCACTACCGCCACTCATAATTCTCGCTACTCACAGCGCATGTTCGACAACCATGTAAAGCTAGGTGAACCAGTATGGCTCACACCCGAAGATGAACGACATATAACTCGCACAGTAGCCGAAATAGTCGAAACTGACGACCTGAATATTCTCGCATACAATATCTGTGGCGACCACATGCATATAGCGTTGGTATGCGAAGAAAAACAAGTATCGACCATAGTAGGAAAGATAAAATCGATGTCGGCACGAGCAGCAAATATAGCCGCAGGGCGCACAACGAGGGGGCATGCCCCCTCGGCAGATGCTTCCTCGGCAGAGGCCGAAACAGCGGGGCATGCCCCGCTGACTAGAGGCGAAACGCAAACTCCGATATGGACACAGAAATTCGGCTGTAAGGAAATAACCTCCGATGAACAACTATACAACACGATAAACTATATAGTGCGCAATCGCGAGAAACACGGCCTCCCGCCCTTCAACAACGGGGCATGCCCCGTTGTCGATAGCTTCCCCGTTGTCGATAGCTACCCCGTTGTCGATATATATCCCCGTACCGTTTCTCCCGAATACGCTTTCCGTACCGAATATAAAAATGGCTTTGATGTAATAATTGGAAATCCTCCGTACGTTCGATTAGAAACAATGAAAGAACTTTCGGAATCTATGTCGGGACTGGGGTATAAAACATTCGAAAAGCGTGGCGACTTGTATTGCTTGTTTGTTGAGAAAGGTTTTAATTTGCTGAAAAACAATGGGTTAATTTCATTTATTATGCCCAATAAATGGCTGCAAGCAGGTTACGGTAAACCATTGCGCGAATACTTCCTGAACTACGAGCTTATACAATTGATTGATTTTGGCGATATTCAGATTTTTGAAGGTGTAACTACCTATCCTTGTATTTTTGTTTCGCGTAAAGCATTGCCAAAAGAAGAGTTCACAGTTTCAGTACTAGAAGCAACTAATCAAGACGACTTTTATTCAAATGTTTCAACAACGGCAGAAACATTTCAGGTCAATCAGTTTAGTGGTGACACTTGGGTGATTTCGTCGGGAAATGAAAAAAGATTGATTGAACGTTTGCAGCAGAAATTTAAAAATCTTTCTGAGTTCGTAGGTGGTGGAGCCTTTTATGGTATGAAAACTGGCTTGACAGATGCATTTTTAATTGATGAATCAATAAGAAACAATTTAATTAGGGTCTGCTGAAAAACTCAGGCAGCAATTTGATTTAGATTTCGATATTTGGGATTAAATAAATGGCAATAGAGAATATCGTAATCAAAAAGACCAATTATACTTTTCAGCAAGCGTGCTGAAAAACTTTTAA
>JBBRHJ010000309.1:0-4281 GCA_038222885.1 Bacteroidales bacterium
GGCATCGTCCTGCTGTGAAATTTCCACAAACTGCCCAACTTTTAAATTGCTAACCGTATTCAGTTTGATTTCAGTCGCTCCTTTTTCGGTTGCGCCAGTCACAGTTGCAATTTTTTTCTGACCATAAGAGCCTTCCACCCAAATATGACCGCCATTACCATGATACCAATTGGTTTTTCCTTTTACAAACCTACTATTCGGCGTAACAAAAATGGGTTCAATATCCATCAGGCTTTTGGGAAAATAGAGCGTTGTTTTATCCGTACCTGCACCTCTAAATACAAAGTTTGAATTTGAAATTCTCAGAATTTTGGTAATTATATATTTTCCTTGCGGGATAAAAATCACTCCTTTATTATCTTGAATGGCTGCCAAAAATGCTTCGGTGTCGTCTGTAACGCCGTCACCTATTGCTCCATAATCAGTTTTTATATTTCTAGTAGCTTTATTATTGGGTAGTTCTATCAATCCTTCGTGATATCCGGCAAAAGAAAAGTCGGGTAAGCGTCCGGCTTTATCCCAAAATTCAGCATTTTCGCCCCATAAATCAGATGTTACTTTATCTTGTGCAACTACCTGAACAACATTCGATAAATTGCACAATACAAATAATACGAATGCTGAAAACAGAAAATTTGGCAGTGCTTTTCTTGTATTAGATTGTTGCATGTTTTAGATTATCAAATAAGGTATATTTATTTACATTAAAACCCTTTTTAGATATAGAGTAACTTCCAGCCCAATAGTACTAGGTTTTTCCCAACTATTTTTACCTTCGGCTACTAAAACATTTTGTTCCTTGATGGTTTCACCTGAAATACAATCGAACCAAGTCAAATTATACCTCCCCTTTTGCACATTTTTTAATCCCAAACTTTTACTTGCTTTGGAAGAATAAGCGACATAAGCCGATGAACTAATGTTCTGATTTGTAGCAAGAACATATTCGGTATCACCGAGAGCCATCCCATCGTTCGAGCTCATATTGTAAAATTCAATCGATTCAAAATAGTTTTTCAACCGTCCACAATCCTGTAAGTCGGATATATCAGTTGTTGCAACATCCATCTGATAAACCATCACATAAGTTCCAGCCATGGCAGCTGCCCAGTTTTTTTGTCGCATCACTGCTCCTTTTCCATATTTCATGGACTCTGTATAAAAAATACAATAACGGTTTCGCGCAATGTATTTTGCTTCCAAAAGCATGTTGTGGATTTTTAACGGAGTATCGGTGCTGTAATAAATCAATGAGAAAAAATCGACATATTCATTATTCGCATATTCGTAAAAGTCAAGTTTATTGTTTTCACTCATGCCCACAGGATGATGGTGGTTGTCGGTCTTTTTAATTACTTCGGCTACTTTTCTGAGATGCGTTTCATGTCCGTAGATTTTGGATGTACCTTCCATTGTAATCCAAACGAGGTTATTATGATGCTTAAAACGATTGACAAGTGTGGTTACAAAATACTGCTCTTGGGCTGGCAAATCACCATTTGCCAACAAATCCCATTTCATAGCATCCTTTAATTTTATTTCATCGTCGTAAATAAAAAAGTAAATCAGGATGCCATTTTTATCCAATTCAGTAAACCATTTTTCCCATTGATTCAAAATATTTTCATCTAAGTTTTTTGAAATATCTGAGTCAACAAATGGGTTATGGTCATCGGCACCATCGCCTCCATATTTTCCAGAACGGAAAGCTATCACATGAATACTGTTTGCCCCTGTCCCTTTCATTTTTTCGATAATTTGCATTTGATCACCTTCGCGAGTTCCATCTGCCAATCGGGTTCCACGGTACAGAAAGTTTTCAGGATCGCCTGCTCCACAAATAAAGATATGCTTACCACCATTGTATTTCAACCATGCTGCATTTTGTGGATCAACAATAACCTGACCTTCTAAAGCGGCTGGGTCGTCTAAGGGATAAGTTTGTGCCTCGGAAGAGAAAATGTTTATGCAGACGAGAGTCAAAACCAAAAAGAAAGTATTTGAAAAGGAAACTATTTTACTATAACTATTTGTATTTCTCAGTAAGTTCTTCATAAGGTTATATTTTTTATTGTTTTGCAAATTTTTCTACTCTTCCATTTGTCAATGCCACTAATATTGAACCATCATTGCATACATGAATTCCGTGAGCACTTTTTAATAAATCACCCTCACCAAAGAAACCAATTACCTCACCTTTGTTGTTCACCTCAGTAATTCTAGCTGTTTCGCCATCTAAGCAAACAAAATTTTTATCAGGAGTTTCTGCCAAATCAAAAATACGCCCAATGTGAGGCCACACTTCCAAAACCTTCCCGTCAGTACTAAAAATTTGAACACGCCAAGCGTCGCGGTCTGCAACATATATTCTACCATCGCTTCCAAGCGTTATAGCATGAGGTAAAACAAACTCACCAGGCTTGGTTCCTTTCACGCCCCATTCTTCAATGTAATTAAAATCGGTATCAAGTTTCATTACCCGTTGGTTTCCATAACCATCAGATATTAACCATTTCCCATCACCAATAAAATCTATGTCCGTGGGTTTATTAAAATGAGTTTTATCATTGCCCGGAACATCCTTTTCGCCTAAGGTGAAAATAATTTTTCCAGCTTTATCCAATTTATATATTTGGTGGTTTTTGGTATCGGTAACCCAAAAATTATCATCCTTATCGCAATGAATAAAGTGAGGTACAGCAAATTCTTTAATTTGCCATTGAAACAAAAACTCACCTTGCATATTTACACAAATAATTGATGGGATGCTGTCGCCACGTTCAAGTATGTAAATATTGTTTTTTGAGTCGGAAGTAATACCAGAGGGTACAATTTTGGTAATTGTCGATGGCAGTTTCAACCAATTTTCAACATGCTTGTATCCAAATTTTGTAGGACTTATTGCGGTCTCCCAAACTCTTTCGCCTTCATGCCTGATAATGGGGCTTGTTTCCTGTGAAAATCCCACTTGATTTTCAGTTAACAACCAGCATATCAAGATATAAAATAGAATTTTGTTGTAATTTTTCATCGTAATTGTTGTTTTTCTTAATATTCCCCAGAAAGCATCACTTTAATCAGGCCATTTTTCCCACCAAAAATATAGGCTGGTACTCTTATTTCGATACGTTTTAAATTTGGAATTTGCTTATCAATAGCCAAAGGTGCTGGATCAAGCGAGACAATAGAAACGTCTAAATTCTCGGGTGACAAAATCGTAAGTTTTAATTCCTTGCCATCCTGTTTTAGAATCGCACCATTCTTTACTGGCATCACATCGGCAGTTGTCATCAATTGCCAAGTTAGATTTTTAGTGGAATCGTTCATTTCAAATTTATCTTCCATCACAAAAGAGCGATTACTTTCTTTGATAAATTTCCGTTGGAAAGATTTAATATTATTTCCATACAATTCAGTCATATCTAGCGTAACTTCTGGCTTATCCCCGTCACTAAAATTGACAACAGGCACATTTCCTTTTACCCGAAACAAAGCATTATTAACTGAGACCACACTGTGTCCAAAATTATTTTTTGTCAATAATGTCCAGCGTTCACTTTGCTGACTGCTATTAGCGAGCTGAAAGCCAATTTGATTTAAGGGAAAATAGTTTTGATTGCCAGGATCCATTACCCATCGAACGCCATTTAACTCAAAAACAAAAGTACCAGCATCCATATTTCCATGACTGATTAATCCTGAACCGCCTTTAATTGCCAAATAAAAATTGGCCGGATCATTTTTATCACCCCGAAAAACTACCAAAGGAACATGTCCCTTTCCGTGCCACGAACGAGGCAATTCTGCATTATTCTTGAAACTACATTGCGAGAGCCAAATCAAAGCCAAAGAAGCCATTCTACCTTCATCTTGCTGAATCAACGCTTCACCTTCAATTAGATAGTCGGGATCTTTTGGATTTTCAAAAAAATGCTTGTTGATATATTTTCCATTGCCCGTTTGAGCCGCAAACCACGAAAGTACTGCCGAAGCATCGCCATCGGTTTTTCCATCGGAATCGGCAAAATTGAAACATTCGTCAGAGGGGCCAGTTACTTGTAGGCGATAATCGGCTGTTTTCATAAAACCAAGGCTTTTGGAAATTCCAAAATCGCTGCCCAAAGCAGTTGACAACACATTAGAAGCTACGAGTGTATAACTTGTGCCAAATCGCCAGTAAAAAGGTCCTTCGGGGTGTACGCCTTCGGGAGCATATTCTTTCAAGGAATTTGGCAATTTTTCCAATGCTCTATAAATGGTTTTTGCAGCCAATGCCGGATT
>JBBRHJ010000310.1:0-4254 GCA_038222885.1 Bacteroidales bacterium
TACCGGTAACAGGAATGTAATACTGAATTGGAGAGCCCGACATTACTCCAACGATAGTTGGTCCGTTAATAAGAGGTGCTTTCGAAGCAACTGGTGTTAGAATATAATTTTCTTCTTTTTTCCGGACATAGGCTTCAGGCTTTTCTCCGGAAACTTCCAACCTGGCATCAGCCCATGCGGAAAACCCATTCCACTTGCCCCGAACGCTTTTTACAAAGAGTGTCAGGATCTGAGTGCCTTCTACATTTACAACCAACGATTTCGGCTCATCTGTTGGTTTCATCACACCACTTCGCCAGGCAATTCTATCGTCGGCATACACAATGAATTCAATAGGATGACAGCCTTGCCCGAGTACTTCATCGTCAAAACCTACAACAGCTTCAAATTTTGATGAGCCTCCTTTCAGATTGATATACAGCATACTATTGGTATATGTGCCAATACCTCTTTCGAATAAACGATGGTTTAATTTAATCGGATTCCCTTTAATGTTTGTTTTACTTGTTATTGGAAAATCGTCCTGCTCGGCATGAGACAAATTTAGTTCATCAATATAAACATACCTCTGGGCTATTGTAGTAGAAAAAAAACAAATTGAAATTGCAATAAGTAGTAATAATTTCTTCATTATACTTTGTATAGATAGATTTATAATGCTTTGGATGAAAATCCCATGAGACTTAAAAATTGTATTGGATTCTTTTTGAGATTGTCAAGTCTTAATCTCATGGATATCGTTCCTATGGTCGCAAATACATGTAAAAGAACGTAATAATAAATTATTCTAGATAATACATGTTCAATTAGATTATTTTTTGGGCTATTCTTCAGTATTATTTTGAGTTTCGAATACCGGAGCCAAAGGTAAACGAGGAATTCCTCCGCCTCCAATACTTGTTGAATTGTTGTTATCGACCACATGTAGATTAAGGAAGATCCGGTCCATATCTCTGCACCAAGGTGTGTTTTTGCTGCTTTGACTGAATGAAAATCCCCAATTCTTTTCAAATTCATCTGCGAATCGCCCTTTCGGCGACCATTCTGTAATAATGGCATAAACATCCCAGCCTGTATCATCAACTATATAAGCGCCATAGTTCTGAAAAGCTTCGGCCAAAATTCTAGCCGGTTGTGTTTCGAAACCAAGTGAATCAATGTTCATTTTGGCAGGTAAAGCCAGCAAAGCGCCCATGCGACAAGCTTTTACAATGGACAATGTTCTGTCCTTGTAGTAGTTGTCGGCCGCATAGCCGTCAGCTTGAACAGCAGGCCAGCGGAAACCATTGTTTTTGCTGTCGTAATACATATTTTTTCGGCCAAAAAGATTGACTTTCACTGCATGCCTGATTGCTCCTGAAGTGGGGGACAGTTCGCCCAAACGCAATGCTCCGCCAATATTTGACAGACCTGAACCTCCATGTGCGCCATACATTCCAAGTCCATAAATATCTTGATTGTCAAAAACATACTGTGAAGTTGCACCTTTAGTGGGATCACAAAACGCAAAAGGCTGAGTTTGCCTGATTGTTTTTTTATCGGGCATTAACACAGCCAAACCTGCATTAGGTGTATTTCCATCCCAAGTTGTTGGACTTACTATAAAGCTTTTGGGTATAGGTGCCGAAAAAAGAAGTTTCCCCTGAATTTCGCATCTGCTTTTCTTGGGATCCCACCCTGCGAAATTCTCATAAATATCAACCAATGTATCATCAGGAGTCATAACAATGTAATCTTCATCATTTGTCATCCCATACTGCATTGCTTTTTCAATTTTTGCATGTACATAAACTGCTTTCGATCCGATTGGCATGTTCCAGATTGAATTTTGTGCGAAAGGCCATTTTAAAGGATCTCTTGTTCCGGGTTCAACCGGATAGACAGGATTTTCATCTATATTTTCATTAATATCGGATTTTGTTTCTTTTTTATTGCAAGACAACAAGGAGATTAAAATCAAAAGGAAGATTAGTTTTTTTAATTTCATAGTTTCTAGTATAAAAGCACATTCAACAGGTAGATTGGTTTCCCTGCCGAATGTGCTAAAAATTTAACTTTTACTAATTATAACCCGGGTTATTCCCATCAGCTTTCATTAATGGGTTGCTGTCAATTTCCGACGTTGGAATAGGGAATAAGACATGCTTGGAAGCATCAAATTCAAAAAGATTAGCATCGAAAGGATAGCCAAAATCGTTTGCTGTCCAGTTTGCCAGGTTTATATAACCAGCTGCATGCCATCTTTTAAGATCGCTCCAGCGAAAATCTTCTTCACCGGCCAACTCAAACAAGCGTTCATCCATTATATTTTGGATTGTAACAGTTCCATAATCGGCAGGAACAGATGATTCAGTTCCATCGGGGGTCGAAAATCTGGCACGTTTACGAATATCGTTTACTTGATTTGTTGCATTAGTAATATCTCCCGTTTTGAAATATGCTTCTGCCACTGCCAGTTTCACATCAGCTAAACGAAGAAGACGTGGATTATTGCCTGATTGCAATTGCCAAGTAGTTTCGTAGGCATCGCCTCGTTCTCCATTGATGTACTTTACAAACTGGTTTCCTTGAAAAAAGTCCCATTCTGAACCTAACCACCAAAGGCTCCAACTTACATTATCTACGTTTTTTGCAAGTTTAAAAGTCTCATCCCGGCGCGGATCATTGGAATCAAACTGAGCAATCAATTTGGGTGTTGGACCAATAACACCGCCACCACAGCCATAATTTCCCCAATGGGTGTCAAATTGATGGTACATAACGCCCATTCCACCTGATTCTCCACCAAAATTGTTGTCAAGCCATGCATTATCTTGCTTTTGAGCCCAACTTGCCTGATATTCAAACAACGATTCTGAATTATTTTCTTTACGGTAATCAAAGTTATCGCCAAACGAGACTCCATCAATAGTACTTTCTGCAGTTATTTTTTGAAAAGCGGCAATTGCTTTGGCATAATCTTCTATCTGGTTCCCTCCATATTGCTGCGCATAACATGCCCTCAATACATAACATTTAACTAATAAACCGTAGGCACTGTTTTTAAATACCCTTCCTTTATTCTGTTGGTTCCATGAATCTGGAAGCAATAAATAGGCTTCTGTTAAATCTGCTATCGCCGCATCAAGTAACTCGAAACTTTTAGTGGGGCTAAGTATAGCTTTCTCAATAGATACGATTCTTTCGTTCAAAAGTGGTGCTTTTCGAAACATGTCCCAAAGGCGATATTTAGCCCAGGCTCTTAGAAATAATGCTTCGCCCCGGTTATTATCTTTAAGGCCCGGTGTGTTAATTACTTTAATAACGTCTGGATCTTCCAGCTTTTGGAGCATAAAATTAGCGCGGTTATTAATGTAATAGAGTTTTTCCCAAATTTCTCCAATCCTGCTATTGGAAGGCGATAAACCGGAAAATGCTTCAAAGGCACCATTGCTTGTGCCACTGGTTGTTAAGTCGTCGCCCTGAAGTAACCAGGCTGGGTGTAAGGTTTCGCCATTTGAACTCATCTGACTCCCGAGGTTTGCACCGTAAAGGTTTTGGATCGAGGCATATATACCTCCAATTCCTCGTTGAACACGATTTTCATTTTCAAAATATGTAGATTCCAATTCGGTAGTTAGTGGAACATCCAGCACTTTCTCACATGATTGTAATATAATGGTTCCCAGCAATAATATGAGGGTAATTTTTTTTATATATGTAAACATACTCAGTATTTTAAATGTTAACAATCAGAATTTAATGTTGAGTCCAGTATATAAAATTAAAGGAGCCGGATTATATTCATCTTCAGGATCTAGCCCTTTGAAATTGGTAATTGTGAAGAGGTTGGAGCAACCTACATAAAATCGGGCATTCCGCAGGATATTATTAGTACCGGCATATACGGTTTCGGGTAAAGTAAAACCAAGTTGAATATTTGCCAATCTTAGATATCCGGCATTTTCTACCAGATAATCAGAAAAACGGGAGTTCCCGGCAGGGTCTTGCCATATCATTCGTGGTACACTTGTTTTATTGTCAGGCGTCCATGCATTTAATACAGCGGAGGTATGGTTCATTGCTTCGCCATATGGCATGCCAAAGGTTGATTTCACATTATTTACCTTCTGAACATCGCCAACTCCGGTGAATTGAGCGGTAAAGTCAATCCCCTTATAGTCTGCGTTTATATTAAACCCATAATAAAAACCAGGAATTGATTTACCTAAATATACCTGATCATAACTATCAACAATTGAATCGGCCATTGGG
>JBBRHJ010000311.1:0-4252 GCA_038222885.1 Bacteroidales bacterium
GCCGAATACCTTATTTTCTACATTTGGGGTGGCGATCATACTCGAAGTTTGCTTCGTTGTCGTTATATTGCTACGAAAGATTGGAACAGTAGAAATGAACCAGGCATGAAATTTCATGGTAATTTCTGGCCAAACTTGGAGCTAGATTTGAATACAGGCAATTTTATTGAGAAAAAAAATCCACTCAATACCCCAAAATTACTTTATAAAATGACTGATAAAGAGTGGATGTACAATCAACTGAAAGACGATATTGCGCTTCAATTACTTTTGTTCCGCAATCGAAAAATTAGTGATTTGGACATTGAAAAAGCTCAAAAACTGAGTAATTATCTGCATTTGAACATTAGTCTTAAAGATTCGGCGAATTTGGAAAATGCGGTCATCGATTTATTGGATAGTTATTCGTTTGCTGCCACAGAATACATTCTAAATAAGTTGAAAATTTATGCAGCAAAGAACGATAAAAAATTGTTGGTAGTATTATTTGATCCCTATCGGGTAACAAATTCAATGATAGTGAACGGAACCCGATATGATGGACAAATGGTTGACTTTTTGCAAAAGGGGGATTTTAATTATTTTGATATGAATCAGGTTCATGTGAACGATTTCAAGAGATACAACCTTAGTTTAGACGAGTATTACAAAATCTATTTTTTGGGACATTACAATCCTACTGGTAATCATTTCTTTGCTTATTCAATTAAAAACACTATCGTTAACTGGCTCGATCCAAAACCAATTACGTATGATAAATCGGATAAAAAATGGGTGGATTTTAATGGATATTTACAAGGAGTAAAATAATTGGTCATATCAAAATACAATTAGGAAGTAAAAACGCATAAATTCACTCAATTCTTACACTTTACTTTTGCAAATATGACAATTAATTGACAATGTTACAAAAAAGCAGTTACAATGATACACCTGCGTTTAGATAATATATTGTCTCACAATATCTTTGTAATTCGATTTTAATATTAATTCATTATGAAGAAAAGAACCATTATTTCAGGATTGGTTGCATTGTTTTTATTTTCCGGTTTACACGCACAATCAAAAACCGTTATAATAAAATCATTACCTGCGGGAACTGACGCTACGCCTTATGTGGTGAAGGCAATTAAAGAATGTAAAGCTACTAAAGCTACCAAATTGGTTTTTGAAAAAGGAACGTATCATTTTACCCCCGAATTTGCTGAGGAGAAATACCTTTTTACCAGCAATAACGATGAAGGCTTGAAACGTATTGTCTTTAATCTGACGGGAATGAAAAACTTTGAAGTGGATGGTCAAGGTTCAGCTTTTATTTTCGATGGTTTCATATCTCCTTTTTTATGCGATAAATCCAATAATATCTGTATAAATAATTTTAGCGTTGACTACAAACGCACTTTTCACTCCGAAGGAACCATCGTGGGTGCCTATACTGATAGTTTAGATATTCAGATTTCGAAAGATTATCCATACATTGTTCAAAACAATAAAATAACTTTCACCGGTTATAAAATTATAGGGAAAGACAATGCTGGTCAACCTAAACGAGTTATTTACCCGTTTTGGCATTTGCTTGAATTCGATGCAAAAAAACGTGAACCATCTCCATTTGCAGGCGATTATTTGAATGTGCAAAATATGATAGTGAAGGAACTGAGTTCGGATGTTATTCGTGTTTTTTATCCACGATTGAAAGGTACGGTTGGGAATGTAATGGTTTTTAATGCCAGCGACAGAATAAATTCAGCCATTACGATTACCGATAGCGAAAATATTTATGTGAATAACGTAACTATTTATCATGCCGGCGGAATGGGTGTGGTAGGTCAACGGAGTAGAAATATTTTTTTGGATAAATTTAGTGTGGAAGCACCCAAAGGCAGAATGTTGAGTTTGGTGGCTGATGCTACTCACTTTATCGGTTGTGGTGGACAAATTAGCATGACAAATTGTAAATTTGAAAGTATGATGGACGATGCCACCAATATTCATGGCATTTATGTGAAAATTATAGAATTATTACCACCCAATGAAGCCGTTGTCAAACTCATTCATTATCAGCAATTTGGTTATGATTTTCTCTTGCCTGGAACAAAAGTTGAGATTACAGAAGCCGAAAGTCTGATACCTTACCAAGATAATATGGTGAAAAACTCGGTTCGGATTAATAAAGAATACACACGTGTAACTTTCCAACAAGCCATTTCAGCAAAAGTAAAAGTAGGCGATGTAGTAGCTTCTACAAAAGAATATCCTGATGTTTTACTAAAAAACTGTACCCTTCAAAAAAACAGAGCCAGAGGATTCCTTTTAGGATCTCGCGGGAAAATTTTGGTGGAAGATTGTTATTTTCATACGCATTGTGCTGCTATTAATTTAGAAGGAGATGGTAGATTCTGGTTCGAGCAATCTGGCGTCCGTGATCTAACGATTCGAAATAACGTTTTCGATAATTGTAATTACAGCTTTATGTTGGGATTAGGCGTAATTCAGGTAAATTCAGGTATTGAAGAAAGTAAAAGACCGGAAAGCCGTTACAATCGGAATATCTTAATAGAGAACAATAAATTTAGGGTTTTCAATCCTTGTATTTTAAGTATGTATTCGGTGGATAATATGACATTTAAAAACAATACTATTGAGAAAAACAATGATTATGTGTTGAGTGATTGGATGAAAAATGTTGATTTAAAGCCATTTATGATCACTAATTCTTCCAATGTAAATATTAAGGAATAAATTTAGAAAGCTTAGAATATTTTCATAAGAAACCTAATTATCAGTATATTTGCTGAAAGTTAGGTTTTTTTCGTAGAACTCAACAAATCATGCTTTTGTTACAAAAAGATAGATATATGATACACCTACAATTTTGATATTAGTTTTCTCTGATTATCTTTGTTACATATTCTATTAATATTTTATTGGATAACAATGTAGTATAATCCTTACATTTTTTACTGAAAACAAGAATGAATCACAATAATTATTTTCTTACTTTTTTCCTCGCTTTTTTAAATATTTTATTTATTTCAGCACAAACTCACCCCGATGATAGGATTTATCGTGAAAGTGACCCGCTTGCACGAAAAGGGACATTTTATAAGATTCCGGAAGTAAATCCCACCTTCAACAATGCGGCTTTATCGAGTAATATCATTTTTGGAGCGAGTATTCACACTTCATGGGGTGCTATTGAAACGAGTGAGGGCGTTTATGATTGGTCTTATCTTGATAATTTGATTGCCGATTATAAAGCTGCCGGAAAAAAAGTATCATTCCTTGCCACAACGGCTAACTTTTCTATAAACGATTCACCGAATTACTTGTATTCTAAATACAACATTCGCCGAATTGTTGCCGGGTATTGGGAAAGTTTTGAAGCAACTGCCGATAAAGGGTATGTTTTGTATGGAACTAAAAGTTCAACAAATCCTATTTCAGGAGGTAAATCATTGCAAATGAGCACAACTATTCCAAAAGTAATCATGGAAACTGGTGCAAACCAAATATTTAACCGCAGCAAAGGCATTACAAACCCTACATACAATCCGCCAAATCCACCTTATCCGAATCGTCCCTCTCCAAGTTTTTGCGCGCAATTTTCTTACAGAGCAAATACTGCTACAACTTTTTCTGCAAAAGCGTATTCAAAATCTAATCCTACAAATGGTCCATTTGAAACTATCTGGACTGCAACTGTTGGCGAAAACGGAACAAAAACATTTAATTTTAGTCCACTTTCAGACGATTATAAAGTAGAGATTAGCATTAAAAGTGGTAACCTGACGATAGATAATATTAATATTTGCGATATGGTAACTGGGTATTGGATTGGAACTTTGTGTTTTCCCAACTATTTTGATCCCATTTTTAAAGAGAAATACGAATTGTTTATTAAAGCAGTGGCAGAAAGATATAAAAACGAAGAAACCCTGAATGAAATTGCTGTAAATGGCTATGGACGTTGGGAAGAAATTACCATCAGCGGAGATAATCCTAATCAGTTCGAAGACCAATGGACTACTTTTGGTTATTCAGATCAGAAATATTTCGATCATATTAAATGGTGCATTGACACTTATAAAAAACATTTCACTACAAAAAAATTATTTACAGGCGCTGTGGGTTGGAATACTGAAGGATGGCGCGATCAAAATTTAGTCGATTGGAAAGTAGGAACTTATGCAGCACATAATGGTGTGGCCATAAAATACAACGGTTGGCAATCCATGTGTTCCGAATGGGG
>JBBRHJ010000312.1:0-4218 GCA_038222885.1 Bacteroidales bacterium
AAGTTGAAAAAGCATGGTGGACTAATCGTGTTGAAAGCGAATCAGCATGGAAAATAAATCTTTCAGAAATTATTGAAAAGGCAATAGAAAACGCTAAACCACATTACGATAAAGAAAAGGAATTGAAACGGGAATTATACAGCCTGAAAGAAAAGATAAGTTCTGAAAAAACTGTATTAAAGAATATTGATAAAAAACAAATAGCAAAAATAGAGAAACAACAAGAAAAGATAAAAGCACTTGAAACTTCATTACAGGAAACTGAAACCAATACCCGTATTGAAAGGCAAACTGCTGACAGTATTTATTATACGGCTTTTGATTTGGATATTAAAAATCCAAATATTGAATATGAGGAAGATGATATTGATTTTGATGTTCTAATTGGAAAAATCGAAAAATCATTTTCTGAATCTTCTTTGATAGTTAATAAAATTAAAGCATTAATTGACTTGGATAATGGCAAATAGAATTGTGAAAATTGAAGACATTTGCCATGTTGTGAAAGGCGAAACCGGAATTATGAAAGCTATTCCGGGAGATTATCCAATGGTTGCGCTTTCGGTAGAACGAAAAACACATAATGAATATCAATTTGATTGTAAAGCTGTAATTATTCCTTTGGTTTCTTCAACTGGGCACGGACATGCAAGCATGAAAAGAATTCATTACCAGGCAGGAAAATTTGCTTTAGGTTCAATTCTTTGTGCTTTAGTCCCTAAAAACGAAAACGAATACGACCCTGAATATTTGTATCATATTCTTAATATGGGTAAAGAACGGATTTTTGTTCCATTAATGAAAGGGATGGCAAATGTTTCTTTACCCCTTAATAGAATAAAATCAGTAGAAATCAATTTACCCGCGTATGACGAACAAGTAAGATTATCTAAGATTTATTCAGAGGTTACGTCAGACATTGATTTATTAAGAAATCAAACAGATAAGCAGCACAAATATATAAATCAACTCCGTCAAACCATTTTACAACTGGCAATACAAGGCAAGCTTACTGCCAAATGGCGTGAAGAAAATCCAAATTTAGAACCAGCAATTGTATTGTTGGAAAAGCTTAAAGCCGAAAAGGAACAACAAATAAAAGATGGTAAAATCAGGAGAGAAAAGCCAAAATCAATTATTACTGACAAAGAAAAGGTATTTGAATTACCTGAAGAATGGGAATGGGTGCGTTTAGTTGATTATGGTATTACAAATACCGGAACAACACCTTCAAAAGATAATCCTGAATATTTTGGAAATGATTACTCCTTTGTAAAACCTGCTGAAATCAGTTTAAAAAGCATAAAATACGATACCGAAGATGGTTTAACAGAATTAGGTTTGCAACAAGGTAGACTAATTCCTAAAAATTCTGTTTTAATGGTTTGGATTGGAGGGTCTATTGGGAAAAGCTTTTTTACGGATAGAGATATTTCATGTAATCAACAAATAAACACAATTACTCCATTTTTAGGAATTTCATCCGAATTCTTACATTACTTTTTACAATCTGAGTATTTTCAAAAAACAGTTTGGTCTAATGCATCTGGTGCAACTACTCCAATTGTAAATAAAGGCAAATGGGAGCAAATCGCAATTCCTATGCCTCCCTTTGATGAACAAAGAGAAATTATTACTAAAGTCAACCAGCTTATGTTAATGTGTGATGAATTGGAAAAGAAAATAGAAAAGCGAGATTTGTATCAAGGAAGAATAATGCAGGCTATAATAAAACAAGCCTTTTCAGACAAATTAGAAACCGTTGAAACTGAATAACTATGTCAAGAAAAGCACGTTGTCACTATTTACTTGAAAAGTCGGTGCAAGCCGTACTTTCGGCAATCGAGGTTTACAATAAACCCGATTTTAAATATCGTGAGGAAAGCTTTTCAATATTGATGGTAAATGCTTGGGAATTACTTTTAAAAGCAAAAATACTTCAAGACAACAACAACAACCTGAAATCGCTTTACATTATTGACAAAGAGCAAAAACGTAAAAACGGTACTCCTTTTAAATCGCCAAAATTCAAAACAAATCGGGCAGATAACTTTTTAACTATTGAGATTACAAGAGCGTTGAATTTGCTGTGTATAGAAGAAAGACTAAAAGAAAATATCCTTTTGCTTGTTGAAATCCGAGATAATGCAATTCACTTCTTTAACGACAGCAAATTGTTTGAAAAGAAAGTACTTGAAATAGGAACTGCAACCTTAAAAAGTTATGTGGAATCAGTAAAAGAATGGTTTGTTTACGATTTATCGCAATACAACTTTTATTTAATGCCACTTTCATTCTATCACCCTCACGAATGGGAAAGTTATTCAATAAATCAGGAAGACACACAACACCAGAATTTACTAAAATACATTGCAGAAGTTGAGAAAAAATATCCTTCCGATGCTCGGGCAAAACATAATATCAGTCTAATACTTGAAACAAAATTTGTAAAGTCAAAATCAATTAATGCAGTTTCAGTCAGATACACTAAAGATGAAGGAGCAATAACGATTTCAATTGATTCCGAGGAAAAATTTGCGGATAAGTATAAATGGACTTTCCGTGACGATTTAGTTCCCCAACTAAAAGAAAGATATTCAGATATTGCTTTTGACAGAAGATTCCGCAGCATAATAAACGAATTAGAGAAAAGTCCGAATTATTGCGGAGAAAGATACTTGGACTTTAAAAGAAAAAAGGGCGGTAAGAAAATTTTTTATGACCCAAATATTGTTGTTGAATTTGATAAACATTACACAAAGAAATGACAATGAATAACCCAACGCTCCCGTCCCTTCGCAGTCAGGCACATTGGCAAAACGCACAAAGCCAACGCTACGACCAAATTTTGCCAAAGAGCCTTCCAGCCCTTCCCACACCAACACACGGAGGACAAGACAGTGCAGCAAAAATAGGTGATAAATTGACTGGAAAAATAAACAACGAAACGCTAACACGCGGTATAAAACATTGGGGTTTAAGTGGTTATTCAAACATTCTGCCCCGCATCAAGTTCGGTGTAACTTGACAGGAAAGTAGCCCGCAATCCCCAACGATTTCATACCGCCAACCGTTATGCCTCATTGTAAAAAGACAGACAACTAAATATGAAATTCGGTAAGACAATAAAAATATTCCTAATTGACGGAGACCCAAACGGACGGATGAGTTGTGAACTTTCAAACTGGTCTGGAAAAGCTTATAAAATTCCAAGAATCAAAATTAAAGACTGCACCGACCGTGACGACCTGACAAGCACAGGTGTTTATCTTTTATTTGGCAAAGACGATGAAGGGAAGGATCAAGTTTATATCGGAGAAGCCGAATCAATATTAAAGCGTCTAAACCAACAATTAACATCCAAGGACTTTTGGAATGAAGCAATTGTATTCATAAGTAAGGACGAAAATTTAAACAAAGCCCATATAAAATATTTGGAAAACCGACTTCACGATATTGCAAAAGCAGCAAATCGTTACAAGGTTGACAATTCCATTATTCCGACTCAATCCTCAATTTCAGAATCAGACCGCTCAGAAATGGAGGAATTTATTGAGTATATCAAAATGCTTGTAAACACTTTAGGACATAAAGTATTTGACGAAAAGAGAGAGTTCAAACCAAAGCAAAAACAGGAGACATTTTTTATCAAAGCAAATCGAGGTGCTGACGGACAAGGTGAACCAACATCAGATGGATTTGTAGTATTTAAAGGTTCAAAAGCGGCAGGTTCGACAGTTATTTCAATGACTCAAAACTTTATAACTCTTCGACAAAAACTAATTGATGAAGGAGTGCTTATTAATAATGGAGAATATTTTGAATTCCCCGAAGATTATATTTTCAGCAGTCCTTCGACAGCCGCATCTATTGTATTGGGACGAAATGCAAACGGACTAACCGAATGGAAACTATCGACCGGCAAGACACTTAAAGAATTTGAAACGAATGAAAGAACAACGAAGGCATAACAGCACCTACAAGAAATTGGCGGTTCAGTGGTTAAATGAAGCTTTGTGCTTCGTATCAAGTTTTGTGGTGGCAGACAGTTTAGTGCTTCGAAATCGCCAACTTCTTGTAGCTGCAAACCGTGTGTGTCTTGAATCAAATCCAGAAAATCGGATAAGAATGCTGTACAAAAGATGGAAGACCTTTAGCGGTGTTAAAACGAAAGCCGAAGCCGAGCGAACTGAGCTGGGGAATCATTAGCATCAATAA
>JBBRHJ010000313.1:0-4206 GCA_038222885.1 Bacteroidales bacterium
CGTTTTCAACTGACAATGTATTGGTATTGTATGTATCATCCGCATTCATTTCGCAGAACTCCAGATCAGTATATGCACCCAGGTGAAATAGATAGTCAGGCTTAAAGTCGAAAACATCTTTTTTGTAACTATCAAAATCCCTGAAATCCAGAAAGGACAGCCAGGTATCGTTAACATCTTTATCAGTACACTTGAGCTCATAGGTCTCGTTAAACTGTTTATAAAATGCTTCACCAAGCATTCCTCCACAACCAGCAATGTAAATTTTCTTTTTCATTTTGATTTTATTGTGTTTTTATAAATGTCTTTTAATTTCAGCGCAACACTTTCTATATCATATTTCTTTTCAATAAGTTTATTTCGGGAATTAGATTGGCTTTTGTCTATTAATGATTTCTGGCAAAGGTTATATAGTTCATTTTCACTATTTCCGTGAGCGCAATATGATCCATTTACACCGTCCAATAAATCTGCAACATTACCAACATTAGTTGATACTACAGGAATCTCACAACTCAATGCTTCTTTAACTGAATTCGGAGATCCCTCGAAATCACTAGTAAGTAAATGAAGAGATGCAGCATTAAAAAAGTATGGAACAAGATTTCTTTCAGTGTTAATGAGTAAAAGTTCTTCAATTTCATTGTTCCACTTTTTTAATTCAGAAATTACAGATTGATATCTATCATATCGTTTCTGTTTACGTAAATAATTGGAACTTACAAATAATATGTAAATTTTATTGGGATTTAGCCCAATTTTTACACAAGCTTCCGTTCTATTTATTGGTTTAAAGAAATTAGTATCAACACCATTTGGCAAATAGTAACCTTTAACGCCATCTGCAAAAATCGAATTGTTTTTAAAAATCCAGGAAGTTGTAAAAGGCTTAATTATATGAAAAAGATTTAAAAAGGATTCATCACTAGGATCATTTTGAAATGATACAACAGAGGGAATTTTTGATGAGAAGCCTGATAAAAGAAATATAATACCACTAAACGCATGGTGGCAATGAATAATATCGAAGCTGCTTGTTTTTAATAATTTACGAAGCCTGATTATTGATCGTAAATATTCAATTTTTCCATTCTCTTTACCATTTATAAAAAAAACTTCAGAAATTGTATTTGTTTGAGCAAGTGATTCAACTTGTTCTTTAACAAAAACTCCAAAAATTGGATATTTCTTAGTCGGGAAATTATTTGTAATGTGAAGTACTTTCATTTTTGTTTGTTGATCAAAGATTACTCAATCTATTTACTCTATTTCTTCTGTGTAGTAACTTTTATACCATTCAACAAACTTCTGTAACCCATGTTTGATTGATGTGGTTGGTTGATAATTAAAAGTGTGTTCTAATTTTGAAACATCAGCAAAGGTTTTTAGTACATCGCCAGGTTGGATGGGCACGAATTCTTTAATCGCTGATTTTCCCATTGCCTTCTCTATCGTTTCGATAAAATACATTAATTCAACAGGTTCCGAGTTTCCTATATTGTATATCTTATAGGGAGCATTTGACGTTGAAGGGTTTGGATGGAGAGCGTCCCAATTTTCTTGAGCTTGGGCAGGGGCAAAAAGCACTTTCAATATTCCACCAATGATATCGTCAATATAGGTGAAGTCACGCATCATCTTCCCGAAATTAAAAACCTTGATGGGTTTTCCTGATTGTATGGCAGAAGCAAACAGCATCGGAGACATGTCAGGTCTTCCCCAAGGACCATAAACTGTAAAAAAGCGCAATCCGGTAGTGGGTATTCGATACAAATGGCTATAAGAATGTGCCATTAATTCGTTTGCTTTTTTTGTTGCAGCGTATAAACTAATTGGATGATCTACTGAATCAGTTTCAGATAACGGCATTTTTTCGTTCAAGCCGTATACACTACTTGAACTGGCATATACCAAATGCTTTATCTGATTTTGGCGACAACCTTCGAGGATATTTAAAAATCCGAGTAAATTGCTGTCTACATACGAATGTGGGTTTTCAAGTGAATACCTAACTCCAGCTTGTGCTGCAAGGTGGCATACCATATCAAATTGCCCTTTTAAAAATAAATCAGCTACAGATGATCTATCTTTCAGATCCAATTTTATAAACCTGAGATTGGGATATTTATTACTTTGAACTTCTTTCCCGTATTCCAAATGTGCGGTTTCTATTCCTAATTCTTTTAAGCGGGCATGTTTCAGGCTAATGTCGTAGTAATCATTGATATTATCAAAACCAAGAATCGAATAACCTTCAATACATAACCTTCTGGTTAAATGAAACCCTATAAACCCGGCAGCTCCTGTAACTAAGATTCTCATAGGTATCTGTTTTATTTGTTACAATTAGCTATGTCTTCCAATATATTGAAAGAGCTCTCTATCAATTCATTATTTTTCATCAAAACCTTCGTTGAATCAAATGTAGCCAAACACTTCCTGATTCTTTCCGGAACCAACATTAGATCCTCTTTATTAGTAACTTTAATGTAATGATCTGTCAGGTTGTATGTTTTCAAAATTTCTGATCTTTTCGATGTTCCTTCTGCGTTGATTTTAGAGTCATCCCAATCGAACGTAAATGCGGGTTTCAAATGCCTTAAAGCAAAAACAGTATCATGGAACCTTTCGGTGAATACAACATCACAATATTTAAACAAATCGCCCCATTCATAGGGATCGAGGTATTTTAACGAAATATCACACGAAGTATCGTATTCAGGCGTCACAAGACGATATCCTTCTTTTTTTAATGTATTAGCTAATTCGGCACGAAGTAAAAACCTTCTGTCAAAATGGAAAAGTGCAATCTTGTCGCCTAATCTTTTAATTTGATTAACATTTTTTTTATTCAAACGGAATAAGCTTAAAGGTAATAAATAGGTTGGATCTGGTTGTTTCGTTATTAATGTGTTTGAAATTCCTACATTATTAACAAAGAAATTTCTAATAATATCATCACGAAGGCCGATAAATTTGAAATTTGAAATTTTTTCCTTTAAATCCGGGTAAAAGGGATCCAAACCTTGGTTTTTGGAACAATCATCTCCGCTTGCCGCAAAAAAAATCTGTGAGGCCTTCACTTCAGTGTTTCCCCACATGAAACCTATTTTGTTATTCTGAACTACTTCTTCAAGAATAGTATCACTCCCTATGCAAACTAAATCAAATCCATTTAGGTACGATGCAAATTCACTTTCATCATATTCAAAACAATGAAATTTAAGTGTTGTTTCTGAAAAAACTTTCTTGTGCAATATTCTAAATCTAATTTTTCTGATTAATGAGTAAAGTTTTGTGAAGAACAATTGAATATAACTAAATTTAATGGACTTCTTTATATTTTGAATTCGATATTCATCTGACCTCAAATATTGTATTTGGGAATTAGGATAAATCTTTTTTAGCCCAACCTGAACGCCATATGCCTGTAAATAAGTGCCAGGGTTAAGGCTTTTATAGTAGGTTATTATTAATATTTTTTTGAACATAGACTAATTTTTTGTTTTCAAACAATAATAGAAGCCATCCCAACTGCCAAAACAAACATCTCCGTTAGATAAGATTAAAGGAACAGATAGAGACTTGCCTGTAGAAAAAGACCAGATCTCGTTAAACTGATCATCATACTTGAGAACCCGGCCCAAGGTCATAGAATCTTTTGTTGAAATATAAATATTATTTTCGGAGTCAATGGTTGGCGTAGTCCATAAGGCCCTCACAGACGTTGAAATTTGCAAGTATTTAATTATATGACCATTCTTAGCGTTTATTTTGTATAAAAATCCGGCAAAGTCACAACAATACAAATATTCTCCATCTGCCGAGATCGAAACCGATCCATGAATTGCCCCATTTAATTTCGTGTGCCAAAGCTCCGTACCACTTCGATTAAATGCATAAATAAAACCAACTTTTTCACCTTCGGAGAAGACAAAATACAGCTGATTGGAGTTCGTACAATAGGATGGGTTTCCCCATGACGAAAGTCTGTTTGTTATCTTTTTTTTCCAGATCAGATTACCGTTTACTGCGAAATTATAAATATACCCTGATCTGGAAACCGCATAGATATTGTTGTCAGTATCTGAGGTTACACCACACAATTGATAGCGAGGGAAACCCAAATTACAACTCCAATTTTCAACTCCCTGTTCATCAAATGCATAAATTCCTTTTCCAAAACCAGTCACAAGGATCAATCCA
>JBBRHJ010000314.1:0-4202 GCA_038222885.1 Bacteroidales bacterium
TAAGCTTTTTATCCTTACTGATGTTCCTAAAGTTTGTATAAACTACAATACGCCACAGGAAAAATCTCTGGATAGGATGAGTGTGAAACAGGCCAAGCAATACCTTGCCGAAGGTCATTTTGCCGAAGGTAGTATGGCTCCAAAAATCCGCGCTGCCATTCACTTTGTGAAACACACCAGCCGCGATGCCATTATTACTTCTGCAGGATTACTTGGCGTTGATAATGGCGGCACCAGGATTTCGATTGTTTAGACAATGAAAAATTATTTTATTTACGATTTACGATTTACGAGGTACGATTGGGGAAGTTATTACTTTGAATCACAAATCAAACCTTGTGAATTTTATCTCGTAAAATGATAATAAATTCGTAAATCGTCATTCGTAAATCGTCATTCGTAAATCGTAAATTTACAAAGATCAAAGTAAATCAGATTCCCTAACACCCAACCCCTAAAACCTAACCCCTTAATATACATGGCTTTCAATCTTAAAAACCGTCATTTTCTCAAAGAACTTGATTTTACTCCACAGGAGATAAAGTTCTTCCTCGATCTTGCTATCGAACTTAAAAAGTCGAAATATGCAGGAACCGAACAACAGCGTTTAAAAGGCAAAAACATTGCCCTGATTTTCGAAAAAGACTCAACCCGTACACGTTGTGCTTTCGAGGTTGCTGCTCTCGATCAGGGAGCACATGTTACTTACCTTGGCCCTTCAGGCTCACAGATTGGTAAAAAGGAATCCATGAAAGATACAGCCCGTGTTCTGGGTCGTATGTACGATGGCATTGAATACCGCGGGTACGCTCAAACCACTGTTGAAGACCTGGCAAATTATTCGGGTGTGCCGGTTTGGAATGGTTTAACCAACGAATTTCATCCTACGCAAATGCTTGCCGACTTTATGACCATGATGGAGCATATCGACAAGCCTTTGAATAAAGTAACTTTTGCATTCCTTGGTGATGCCAAGAACAATGTTGGTAATTCGCTGATGGCAGGCGCTGCAAAAATGGGTATGGATTTCCGTGCTGTGGCTCCGAAGAGCTGCCAACCGGATGCTGATCTTGTTGCTCAGTGCAAAGAAATTGCCAGGGAAACAGGTGCAAAAATCACCATAACCGATAACGTGGAAGAAGGTGTTAAAGGTTGCGATTTTCTGTACACCGACGTTTGGGTAAGCATGGGCGAGCCAGCTGAAGTATGGGCTGAGCGTATCAAATTACTGAAACCTTACCAGGTAAATATGGATGTGGTTAAAAAAACCGGTAATCCGAATGTGAAATTCCTGCATTGTCTGCCTGCTTTCCATAACCGCGAAACCACAGTAGGGGAGGATATCTTCCAGAAATTCGGACTTGATGGACTTGAAGTTACTGATGATGTTTTCGAATCAAAAATGTCAATTGTTTTTGACGAAGCTGAGAACCGCCTGCATACGATCAAAGCAGTAATGGTGGCTACGCTGGGGAGTTAATATCAGTTAAAAGTTAATAGAAAATAGTTAACAGGAAATAGTTAACGGAAAGTGGTTAAAAGAAAAATAGTTAACGGAAAATAGTTAACAAACATCGCAAATTAAAAAAGGCTGCCTTTGGGTGGCCTTTTGCTTTATTTCAGTTAAGTAATAAAAATATCAAAAATTGGTTTTGTAAAGCAAATTTTATTGGATGTAGATTTGGGCGTAGGTGTTATCCATAATTTAATTAAGCCTGTCCCTATCACCCTTTACCGAACCTTGATGTGAGTGACTATGCTTGAACTATCAATTAAACCCCAATGCTTTAAGCCCGAGTGTTTCAGGTAGGCTTTTATTCTCTCAGTTTTTAAAATATTTTTCAACAATATTTTCCAATATTTCTTTTGTAAGCGGCTTTGGAATATAATCGGAAATAACACTCAATGAATTTGCTCTTTCAAGATCATCAGGATTTTCTGAAGTTGTAAGCATAATAATTTTTTTATGTCTTTGTACTTCATTATCCAAAAGATTGTACTCCTGAAGAAAATCCCAACCATTCATTCCCGGCATGTTGATATCTAAAAAAATCAAACATGGATGTTGATTTTCTTTATCCTGTTTTGATTTTAGATATTCCAAAGCTTCGGGTCCTGAATTTTTGGCGATAACAATAATTGTTGGATCTACTTTTCCAATTACTCTTTCATGGAAAAAAATGTCATTTAAATCGTCATCAACCAGCATGATGCACCTTAATTTTTTGTTCATATGTTAATTTTGTATGGTGAAATAAAATGAAGCCCCTTGTCCGGGAGTGGATTCAACCCAAATTTCTCCCTGATGCAATTGAGCTATTTTCTTACAATTGGCAAGCCCAATACCAGTTCCTTCATACTCCTCATCTGCATGTAAACGCTGAAAGACATCAAATATCCTCTCAAAATAGATTGGCGGAATTCCTATCCCAATGTCACTAATTGAAAATTTCCATGTGTTATCTATTTCTTCAGCACGAATTTGAATTTTTGGTCGATTACCTTTTTTCTGGAATTTGATTGCATTAGAAATAAGATTTTGAAACATTTCACGTATTTCAACTTCATATAAGTCTAGCTTAGGCATTTCACCGACTTCAATAATTGCACCTGAGGCCTTTATTATATTATCAAGGTCGGAAATTACTTCATCAATTATTTTTTTACAATCAACACTTACAAAACTGCTATTACGACCCAATCGCGAAAAGTCCAAAAGAGATTTGATACGTCTTCTCATTCTTTCTATGGCCATCTTCACTGCAAGAAGGTATTTACGTGCCGTGTCATCTAAGATTTCATAATAATCTTCCTCAAATACCTTGATGTAATTAGTAACTGTCCGCAGCGGTTCTTGTAAATCATGGGAAGCTAAATACGAAAACTGCTCAAGTTCTTTGTTGACAATGGCTAACTCAGCTGCACGTTTTTCCGTTTTGAGAAGTTTAAGTTCTGCTGTTTTCTGTTCGGTGATATCCTGTAAAGTACCAAACATTTTAACAGGAATGCCTCTTTCATTAATTTCAAGTTCTCCAATGATGTGCACAAATCTAATTTCCTTATCCGTTCTTATTATCCGGTAAACCAAATTTAAAGTCCTGTTTTCTGATATACATTGTTGATAATTATTATAAAAATTCAAATTATCATCCGGATGAATCAATCCACCATATTTAGAAACAGTTAGTTCTTTCCCTCTTTGATATTCTACTCCGAAAATTCGAAATGTTTCTTCAGACCAAATGGCATTATTTGTTTTGAGATCGATTTCATAATTTCCAATATGCGCGATTTTTTCGGCTGCCATTAATTTTTTTTCGTTCTCTCTTAATTCACTTTCAAGTAATAGTTTTTCAACAAAAACGGATATTTGTGTGATAAATGTTTCATTTAATTGTCTTTCTATTTCAGCACTATTTTTGGTAATTACCAGAGTTATCGTTCCATAAATAATTCCCTCCGTTTTAATAGGAATCACCAACAACTTTTTGATTGGTGTTAATTTTCTAACTACGCTATTTAGCTTACCCGAAATTTTCCCATTTGTTAAAGTCTTTAAATCAAATTCCAATTCAGCAAGTTTTCCTTTTTCAAGGGCTGGAAGAAAGGGAGTATTAATTTCGCCTTCCATATTTCTAAGGTCTATTCCAATTTTTTTCAGCCCATTATCGAGAAAAGAGTTAATCCCTTTTACCTCGTGCATTTTCCATCTATTATTTGGATTATCATATTCCACCCCTGCAATAATTATACTTCCGTTAAACAAGTCGTATAATTTATTTACGGTGTAAACAAAAACATCTTTTGGCGTTTTAAATTGAACCAGTTCCAAAACTGCATTTGAAAAAAACCTTGAATAATTTTGTGCCTCCCTTTGTTCAGTAATATCAATTACTGTCAAAAAGCAATTCTGTTCATCTTCAGAAATAATTCCTTCAATATGAGCAAAAATAGTCGGATTGTTATTTATGATAAATCTTACTTCACAAGTTTCTTTCGATTTATCTGCGAATATTTTTTGCAAGAAGTTGTTATAATCCATTAGGGTTTCCGATGTAATAAATAAATTGAAATTATTATCTATTAACCTGGAACGTTCCTTACCAATCATTTTAGCGGCACTAAAATTTAATTCGCAAATTCTGCTGTTGCGGTCAAGGGTTAAATATCCGGCAGGTGCAAAATCGTACAGTGTAGTGTAT